>NZ_PDJV01000006.1 GCF_004116465.1 Arcobacter sp. F2176 | reverse complement strand
GGTTAGTTTTGTCCATTAAAACATCTTTAAAATTAACAATATCATCAAAAGATGTTAATTCTAAATTTATCTTACCAATTATAATACTTCTGGAAAAATCACAATATGATGAAAAAACACTATTTCTTAAATTTAATGAACTTTTGAAAATGCAGTTATTAAAGATTAACTGGCAATCTATTTGTTTATTTTCAATAATTACTTCATTTTCAAATACACAAGATTCAAATATTAATTCATTTAAAGTAATGTTTTTTCTAAACTTATCTGTAAAAGATATGGAAGGGAGATAAAAATTTTTACTAAAAATACATTCTTTAAATTTTATAATTTTTTCATTTTCTATTATATTTACAATATTATTAAAAAAAGAATTCTTGTCTATAGCAGTATCAACTACAATAAATTTCTTATTTCTTAATTCATAGTAACCGTTAGTGATTTTTTCAGCATTAAGATTAATAGTTTGATAGTTTGTTATTATTTTCATTTCCATAAATTCTTCTTTTATTAATTTCAAATTACATTATAGCATTTCTATTTCTTGATACTTTCCACTTTTCTTTTTATAAAGAAAAGTTCGCAAAAGAAAAGCGTTCACAGGTTCCAAAATAGCTAAAAAATATATAGAAATTCTAAAATTACAAAACTCGACTCCGTACCTCCGTCTCAAACAGTTGTAATTTCTTTACGAATTTATACAGATTTTTCTTCACGCGATTTTGAAAATGCTCACATTTTAAGAAGGTTGAAATTATCATTAGTCTAAATTGAAGATAGAAAAGCCAGACTTTGTTAAAGCTGGAAGTTTTTGATTTCTTTTCGGAAAAGACCGAGAATGTTTGAAAGATAAAAAGTGCTAAATGCACTTTTTATCTTGAGTTTCGCAGGTCAGAAAATAAATCATAAACTGGAAGGTAGCTTTGCCTTTAACAACGTCTGGGAGCTTCTTTTTGGTTCTTTTTCTTACGGATAAGAAAAAGAATAAAACATCACAAAATATTGGTATTTAATCTCCAATTTGACATAAAAAAAGGGAAGAGTAAAAACTCTTCCCTTTTAAAAGATGATGTTTAGAAACTACGTTTCTTAGACTGTTCCTTGCTCAAACATCGCCCTCATCTTCTCTTTCTCTTTTTGTTTCTTCACCTTCTCAACTTCTTTAGCTCTAAAATCCTCAATAGAGAATTTTAATTGAACTAAAAATGAAGCTGCGATAAAGATAGATGAATATGTACCTACAATAATACCCACTAATAAAGTAAAGGCAAAACCATTGATAATCTCTCCACCGAAGAAATATAAAGTAGCAACAACAAAGAAAGTTGTCAATGAAGTAAGAGTAGTTCTTGATAGTGTTCTTGAAACAGAATCATTAACTACTGTTGAAAGGTCACTCTCTTTTGAAGTTTGAACTCCCTCTCTAATTCTATCAAATACAATAATTGTATCATTTAATGAGTATCCTAGAAGTGTAAGAATAGCTGCTAAGATATCTAAGTTTACTTCTATTCCAAATAAACTAACAGCACCTAAAGCAATAGTAACATCATGTACTAAAGCCAAAATAGAAGCAAGGGCAAATCTCCACTCAAATCTAAAAGATACATAAATCATAATCACAATTAATGATAAAACAAAGGCCATTAACCCTTTTTCTCTTAACTCACCACCAACTTTTGGTCCTACTATATCAACTCTTCTTATTTCAAAGTTTCCAGTACTTGCTAGTACATTTCTAATCTCATCACTTAAGTCACTTGATACACTATTTGTTGATGTTGTTACTCTAATAATTATCTCATCATCACTACCAAATTTTGTGATTGAAGAGTTTTTGTACTCTTTTGTTTTATTTAAAATATCTCTAATTTTGTCAATTGGAGCAGCTTTTTCATATTTTACTTGAACTAAAGTTCCACCAGCAAAATCAATACCAAAATTAACACCTTTTGTAAAAAGTAATACAATCGATGCCACAACTAAAATAGTAGAAAAACCTAAAAATGGTAATCTCTTACCCATAAAATTATATATTTTATCGCCTTTAAAAAATTCCATTATTTCATCCCAAACCATTTTCTTAAATTTTTCTCTCTATTCATCTTAGGTAATAAAGACTCATAGATACCATGTGTACCAAGTATTGCAGTTAACATAGATGCTAATATACCAATAGAAATAGTAATAGCAAACCCTTTTATAGGTCCTGTTCCATATACATAAAGAATAACTGCCACAAGTAAAGTTGTAATATTTGCATCTAAGATTGCTCTCATTGCATTTGAATAACCATCTTCTATAGCTTTTGTAATAGATACTCCATTTTTAAGTAGTTCTTTTATTCTCTCTGTGATAATAACATTGGCATCAACAGCCATACCTACTGTTAATACAATACCCGCCATTCCTGGTAAAGTTAAGGTTGCTCCAAACATAGCCATTATAGCTATTATAATAAATATATTTGTTACAAGTGCCACATTTGCAACAACACCAGCCATACCATAATAAGCAATCATAAACACAACAACTAAAGCAAAACCAGCAATTAATGCTATCATTGAAGATTTAATAGAATCAGCTCCCAAAGATGGACCAACACTTCTTTTTTCTAACAATTCAACAGAAGCAGGTAAAGCACCACTTCTAAGTGCAATTGCTACATTTCCAGCTTCTACAACAGTAAATCCACCAGAAATTTGTCCGCTTCCTCCACCAATTCTCTCTCTAATATTTGGTGCAGAATAAACTTTTCCATCTAAAACAATAGCAAGTCTTTTCCCAACACTTTTTGCGGTAAAGTCACCAAAAACTTTTGCACCAATAGAATTTAGTGTAAAATTAATAATTGCTTGATTTGACTGGTCAAAAGAAACTTGTGCATCTGTTACTTGACTTCCATTTAAGATTGGTATTTCTTTTACAAGATATTTTTTAGCAGGTTCATTTGCATCTTCTAAAATAATATCTCCATATTGTGAAGCTTCAGAACCACTCATAGTATAAACTTGATCAGCTCTATCTTCATCTACTGCCATAAGTTCTAAGTTTGCAGGTTTTGAGATAAGTTCTCTTGCTGCTTGTTCATCTGCTTGAGTTTTTATTCCTGGAAGTTCAACAACAATATCAGTTGTCCCTTGTCTAACAACAGTAGGTTCAGCTAAACCAAATTGGTCAAGCCTATTTCTAATAGTCTCAACAGCTTGTGAAACAGCTTGATCTTTTGTAAGTGCAATCTCTTCAGGAGTTAAAGTTAATTCATAATTATTATCTTCACTCTTTGAAATAACTAAGCCCTTGATTTTTTTAAGCATCTCATCAACTCTTTTAACTTCATCTGGGTCTAGTATAATAAAGCTTACACTATCTGGGTTTATTGATAAATCTTCAATCAATATATCTTCATCATCAGTATAATATTTTACTGTTGCTGCTATTGATTTGATTTTAGAAACTACTGCTTCTTGTGTTTTTACACCTAATAAAAGATGAAGTCCACCTTGTAAGTCAAGTCCTAAAGAGATTTTTTTACCTGTATTGGTTTGAAGAAATGATGGCATAGAAAATGCGACACCAAAAATAATGCTTAATATAAATATTATAAGTCTATAATTTAAGATTTTCAATCTTTATCCTTAAATAGTAAGTTGTTTATAAAGGTAAGTGGTAAGACATGTAAAAAGTTTTACATGTCTAATTTTTATTCAGCAAGTTTAGCTACAAACTCTCTTGCTAATTTCATTTCTGAACCATCTACATTTTTTACAGTTAAAGAAGTCTCTTCAACTTTTGAAATTTCAACGATTAAGCCACCATTTGTTACAATCTTGTCACCTTTTTTCAAATCCGCAATCATTTGCTTATGCTGTTTAGCTTGCTTTTGTTGTGGTCTAATAATTAAAAAGTAGAATATTGCAAATAATGCAACAAGAGGTAATAATGAACTTATTAAGTCACCGCTTTGACCCATGGTACTTCCTTTATAATGGTTTGATATGTTTTTCCTAAAACGCGTGTATTTTAACAAAATCAATATAATAAAAGGCTTGATTACAGCTTTATTGTTCTCAACTCCTATATATTTAGCATATTTTGGATTTGAAATCAAAATTATCAATACAATTTGTTTACTTCTTTCTTTATATTTTATTTTAAGAATAGATAGAATTTCGCTTTTTTATAGTGGTTTTTTTGTTGGAATTTTATGGTTTTATTGGGTAAGTTTTTCTTTTAGATATTATGATTTGAGTTATTTAATTCCTCTTGTGATTTTATTTTTTGGCCTTATTTATGCTTTTCTTTTCTTATTTATTTCCATAAAAGATAATATTTATTTAAGAGCCATGCTCTTTTTTACTTTAACATATTTAAATCCCTTTGGGTTTAACTGGTTCAAACCTGATATTTTACTTTTAGATAGCTATTTTGAAGCAAATAAAATAGTGCTTGTTCTTGTTATTTTATCTACAATATTTTTAGTTAAAAGAAGAGTCTTTATTTATACAATATGTATAATTATTATTTCTTTTATACACATAAATCCAAAGCCAACACTTCTTAGTAATGTAGATATATCTTTGCCAAATTTTTATTTCAATCAAGATTATAAATGGGATAGAAAAAACCTTGCAGCCATTATTGATACAAATTTCAAACAAATTAATGAAGCAATAAAAGAAAATAAAGATGTAGTTGTACTACCAGAAACTACCTTTCCTTTTATATTAAATAAACAAGAATTTGTACTACAAAGTTTATTAGAAAAGTCACATAAAATCACAATCATAGCTGGTGCTTTGTATTACAAAGATAATGAATATAAAAACTCAACTTATATTTTCAAGGCTGGTAATTTACAAGTTGCTTCAAAAGTCGTATTAGTACCCTTTGGAGAAGAGATTCCTTTACCTAAAATATTTAGGGATTTCATAAATAAAATATTTTATAATGGTGCAAAAGACTATACAAAAGATAGTACTCCAACAGATTATAGAATAAAAAATGTACTTTTTAGAAATGCTATTTGTTATGAAGCTACAAGTGAAGAGTTATATAAAAACCTAGGAAATACAAAAAATATTATTGCCATATCAAATAATGCTTGGTTTACCCCATCTATTGAACCAACTTTACAAAAACTTTTACTAAGGCTTTATTCAAAAAAATATGGAGTTAATATCTATCATGAGATAAATGGAAGTGAAAATTATATCATCACCCCTTGATATATTTCTCTTTTATTTTTTCTATTATTAACTCTTTTGGTAAATCTTCATCAAGTTGTAAATCAAAAGCATACTCCAAAATCTCTTTAAATAAAACTCCTGGAGCAAATCCTAAAGCTATCAAATCTTTTCCCATAACAATAGATTTTGGTCCACTATTTGTAACTTCTAATTGTGAAGCTCTGTTTTTTAACCAAGAAATGGCTTCATGGCATTTGCATTTATCTTCAATTGTTCGACCTAAACAATCAGCTAGACAAACTAAACATAACATCTCAATATCAACTTTTAAGGCTAATCTTTTTACTGCCTTATCACTACTATTGTGCAAATATAATTGAAAAGGAGAAAGGTGATATTTAACTAAGGGAAAAACATCTGCTATAAGTTTTTTGTCATTTGTTAGTTTTTCTAAAAATGATACTGTGGGTTTTATGCCCAAAGACTCATGTTTATGTGAAGTTATTTTCCCATCTATTACTTTTGTACATAAAGGTTTTCCAAAATCATGACAAAGTATTGCTAAAAACAAAACTAAATCTTTATTCTCATCATTTGTTTTTATTTTTGCCATTTCATCTAAACACATTAAAGTATGAATCCAAACATCACCTTCTGGATGGTATTGGGGCTCTTGTTCACAGCCAATTAGTACCTTTAATTCTGAAAAATATTCTAATACTCCCAACTCTTTTAAAAGTTCAAATCCAATTGAGGGCTTAGATGATTTTAAAAAGAGTTTTTTTAACTCCTCAAAAATTCGCTCTTTTGGCAACTCTTCTAAATCTTTATTTGAAACTATTTTTTTACATAATTCTAATGTCTTATTATCTAAGGTAAATTCAAATCTTGATGCAAATTGTACTGCTCGATAAACTCTTAAAGGATCTTCAATAAAACTATTATCATCTATATGTCTTAAAGTTTTATTTTCTAAATCTTTTAATCCATCAAATGGATCTAAAATCTCTTCATTTGTAAAATCATATCCAAGTGCATTGATTGTAAAATCTCGTCTAATAGCTGCTTCTTTAAAGCTTAAATAACTATTACTTATGACTTCAAAACCTTTATGTCCTTTTGCAATTTTTTTTTCAACTCTTGGCAGGGCAAAATCATACTCGTCACCATCAACTGAGAGTTTTAGCACTCCATATGATTTACCAACAAGTTTTACTTTTCCAAATTGTTCTAAATATTTTGAGAGTATTTCAAAGTTTTCTATATGAAAAACTTCTATGTCATAATCTTTTATTTGTAAGTTTAAAAAGTGGTCTCTAACACATCCTCCTACAAGAATAGGTTTGGCACCCTTTTCTTGTAAAAGTTTTAGTATCCCTGTTAGAGTATTAGGTAACTTGATACTAGTTTTTTTCGTTGATAATATGCACATCTCTTTGAGGGAAAGGAATAGAAATTCCTTCTTTATCAAATGTATTTTTAATCTCTTCAATTAAAGCCCATTTTACAGCCCAGAAATCAGGTGTACTAACCCAAACTCTAACTACAAAATTTACTGATGAATCACCTAATTCTGAAACAGCAACTGTGATTGCTTCATCTTTTAGAACTTTTTCATTTGATTCAATTATTTTTGTAATAATATCTTTTACTATTTTTAAGTTATCTCCATAACCAACACCAATAACTAAATCAACTCTTCTTTTAGGATGAGCATTTACATTTGTTATGCTTCCTGCAGTAATTGCACCATTTGGCACTAAAACTCTTTGATTATCAGGTGTTGTAAACTCTGTATTAAACAGATGAACTTCGGTAATAGTTCCACTTACTCCACCAGCAGTTACATAATCACCTATTTTAAAAGGTTTGAAAAATATAATCATAACACCAGAAGCAAAATTTGATAATGAATCTTTAAGTGCTAAACCAACAGCAAGACCTGCTGCTCCAATAATAGCTAAAAATGATGTTGACTCAACTCCAATTTGTTCTAATGCTGTTAATACAACAACTACAAGCAATACATAATAAATAATATCATCAAAAAAGTTTATTAATGTCGCATCAAGTTTTGGATTTCTTCTTAATATCTTTGCAACAACTTCTGTTATTTTTTTTGCTAACCATTTACCAATTACAAATATTAAAATTGCCATAGCAATATTTAATGAGTATACTCCAATCATATCCGAAACTGTTTGAATACTATTTCCCATTTCTGCCCCTTATATTAGTTTTTTTAATTTGTTTACAACTTCGTCTAACGATACTTCTTCTTTTTCTAAAGTTTTTCTATTTACAATTTCAACTATACCTTCTGGTAGTTTTTTAC
Organism: Arcobacter sp. F2176; assembly: GCF_004116465.1. Lineage (NCBI taxonomy): Bacteria > Pseudomonadati > Campylobacterota > Epsilonproteobacteria > Campylobacterales > Arcobacteraceae > Arcobacter > Arcobacter sp. F2176. Next base: position 174,029 of record NZ_PDJV01000006.1, on the reverse strand, counting down.
CAACAACTACAGCATAAGGAAAACCAATAAGTTCAAAATCACTCATTTTAAATCCAAATCTAGCATTTAATCTATCATCTAAGATTGTAGAGATACCTGCTATTTTAAGGTCATTGTAAATCTTCTTCCCAGCATCTAATTCTTCTTCTTTTTTTGCATTTGAAACAATAACATCAACCATAAAAGGTGCAGTCTCTTTTGTCCAAATACACCCTTTATCATCATGATTTTGTTCAATTACAGCTGCTACTAATCTTGAAACTCCAATTCCATAACAACCCATTACAAAAGGTTGTGCTTTTCCATTGTTATCTAAAAATGTAGCATCCATAGCACTTGAATATTTTGTTCCAAGTTGGAAAATATGCCCAGCTTCTATTCCTTTTGTGTGAATTAGTTTTCCACCACAACAAGAACAAACATCTCCCTCTTGAACAACAATCAAATCAAAATATTTTGCATCTTTTAAAGTTGTTAAATCAGTTCCTGTAAAGTGATAATCAACTTCATTAGCACCACAAACTAACCCAACTTCATCTTTTAATTCACTATCAATTACATAAGTTAAATTTTCAGGTAAATTAAATGGTCCGCAAAATCCTGCAACTAATCTTGCACTTAAAATATCTTCTTCATTTGCTTCAATTAACTCTAAAGCATCAACTGCATTTGCTGCTTTTGTCTCTTCAAGTTCATCATTTCCTCTTACAAAGAAAACTACCACTTCTTCTTTATCTTTATAAATTGCTTTTTTGATAACTGCTTTTATTGATTGGGCTTTTGGTGAACTTAAGAAATTAGAAACATCTTCGATTGTTTTCATACCTTCTGTTAGTACTTTTTCCATTTTTACATTTTCAGAACTTACATCATACCAATCTTTAATCTCTTTTTTTGCTCTAACAGCAGCTTCAATATTTGCCCCATATTCACAATCTTCACATACAACAATAGTATCTTCTCCCGAGTTTGCTAATACCATAAACTCTTTAGAACCACTTCCACCAATAGCACCACTATCAGCAGCAACAACTCTAAACTCTAAACCTAGTCTTTCATAAATCTTTTTGTATGCATCTTCCATTACATGAAATTCTCTTACTAAATCTTCATGTGTAGCATGGAAAGAGTAAGCATCTTTCATCAAAAATTCTCTACCTCTCATAAGTCCAAATCTAGGTCTTGCTTCATCTCTAAATTTTGTATTTATGTGATATAAATTTACTGGTAAATCTTTATATGATGTAATTCTATTTTTTACAATATCAACTACAGTCTCTTCATTTGTTGGACTTAGTACAAATCCTGCACCTTTTCTGTCTTTAAATTTTAGTAATTCAGGTCCCATAACACTTGCTCGACCTGATTGTTCCCAAAGTTCTAAGGGTGTAACAAAACTCATCAAAAGTTCATTTGCACCTGTATTATCCATCTCTTCTTTTACAACAGCTCTTATTTTATCTAGTACGATTTTTCCAAGGGGTAAAAAATTATATAAACCAGAACCTGTTTGAGTTATAAAACCACCTCTTATTAAATATTGGTGAGATGCCAAAGTTGCATCATTTGGTGTCTCTTTTGTAGTTGGCATAAACATTTGAGAAAATTTCATTAACATATTCCTAATAATTAAATTTTATTGCGTGGTCACATTTTTTAATAGAGTTTGAACCACCTTCTAACCCAAAAACAGATTGTACTGTTCCCAAAATAATATCACATTCCACATCTTTTGATATCTTTTTTAATTGTGTTGTTGGTTCATGTAAAAACTCATTTAAAACTGTTTGACAAAGTTTTTTTATATTTTCTTCATCTTCAGCTTTTATAAATCCTTTTTTTATAGCATTTTCTAATTTCTTTTCAATTACATTGTCAGCTTTTTTATATAGATGTTTTACCACTGGTTCTACTTCTAGTGATTTTAGCCATTTGAAGAATTTCTCAGATTCTTGATTTACAATCATATATGCTCTTTTTGCTTGTTCTGCTCGAAGTATCATATTAGAATTTACAATATCTTGTAAATCATCTACCGCATAAATTTGTAAATTTGGACTTTCAAACTCTTCTATATCTCTAGGCAATGCTATATCAAACCAATATCTATTGAAAGTACATGGTTTTACCATATCTTCTTTTATGATTGGATATGGAGCTGAAGTTGCTGTAACCATAACAGGAACTTCATTTAAGTATTTTTCTAGATTTTCATAAGCTTGAACATCAACTTCAAAATCAAAAGTATCCACTAACATCTTAGCTTTTTTAATATCTCTACTAATTAAAATAATATCAAATCCAGCTTTATTTAAATGTTTCATAGTAAGCTCACTCATCTCACCTGCACCAATAACTAAAGCTTTCACACCTTGTGTGTCTTTAATAATATCTTTTGCTTTTGAAACAGCAGTAGAAGCCACCGATACAGAACCTGTACCTAAGCTTGTTTCATTTCTAACATTAGCAGCACATTTAAAAGCATAATTCATAGCTTTTGATATATCTTTTCCACAATACCCTTTAGATAAAGCTAATCTAAAAGAGTCTTTTAATTGTCCTACAATTTGTGTTTCACCAATTACAAGTGAATCCAAAGCAGATGCCACAGAAAAAAGATGATGAATAGCACCTGTATTATCATATATATCTGCTATTTCTATTAAATTATCAAAATCTAAACCAGAATATTTTGCTAAAGTATCAAAAATCTTATTTGTAGATTGTTTTATATTTGAAGAGGTAGTCATAATTTCTACTCTATTACATGTAGATAATAGTACAACCTCATCAATTGAGTCATCTGCTTTTACATTTTTTAAAAAAGTTTCTACTGAACTTTCATTTGAAAAAGCAATCTTTTCTCTTGTTTGTATATCTGTATTTTTGTGTGTAAAAGAGATACTTAAATAACTCATATCCTAAAACTCTCTTTCTATCATTTCTTTCATTATTTTAATTAGTCCTTCAGAATTTTCATCTTCTAAAATCATAATCGCCTCTCTTCCTAAAGCTTTTGCTTGAGAAATTGCATCATTTAAGGAATCTGTTCGCTCCATTTGTTGTTTTATCCAAAGAGCATCAACTTCGTTTAACTCTTTTTTGAAAAGCGATTCTAATTTTGTTTTATCATCTAATCTTTGATGTAACAACAAATATGGAATAGTAGCCTTTCCTTCCACAAAATCAAACATTGCAGGTTTTCCTAAAGTTTGTGCATCTTGCGTAATATCTAAAATATCATCAATCATTTGAAAAGCAAGACCAAGATTTTTTCCATATAGTGCATATTTTTCTTCATCTTTATTTGCTAGTATTGCAGCACTTGCAGCACTTGCTTCTATTAATGAAGCAGTTTTTTTATAAATCATATCAAGGTACAAACTATAATCGGTATTAAAATTCTTAGTTAAATCAATATCCATCATCTCACCAATACTTAGTTTTGTAACGGCACTTGAGATATTATATGCTACTTTTCTATTCATTTGTGAAAGTTCAGTAAAGGCTTTAGAGTATAAAACATCTCCAAACATAATAGCAGTTTTAGCATCATATAAAGCATTAACAGAAGGACTTCCTCTTCTAGTAGTTGCTTCATCTATAACATCATCATGTAAAAGTGATGCGGCATGAATCATCTCTACTATTGCACATAGTTTTATTGATTCTTCATTTACTCCTGCAATTTTAAGTATTAGTTTTGACCTTAGCATCTTTCCCGTTGCCAAATGTCCAAAAAGTTCTACACTTTTTTCATCTTCACACTCTTTTACAAACTCTAAAATTTTTTCTTTTACTATTTTTAATTCTTCCACAAAATACCTTATGAATCTAATCTACAAATAATTTCACCAGTAAACTCTATATATAAATCATCTTTTACTTTAGAGACTTCATCTAGATTTTCTAAAACAAAAGAGTTTATATCTTCATTTACATCATAAGATTCACCTTTATCTTTTGATAAAAGTAATTCCATCGCTGCGTATTTTTCAAATATTTTATCTAATTCATCACTTACAATTTCACTTGAAGCGTGTTTGACGACATCTAAAAATTTTGATTTAGGTGTTCCAAATAAAATATCATCCATATTATTTTTCTAATCTCACTCTTACAGATTTTGCATGGGCTGTTAGACCTTCTGTATCTGCCAATAATGCACAAGCTTCGCCAAGTTCATCAATCGCTTCTTGTGAGAAACTTATGATTGAAGATTTTTTCAAAAAGTTTTCCACATTTAATGGACTATAAAACTTAGCTGTACTTCCAGTTGGAAGTGTATGATTTGGTCCTGCTATATAATCACCTATTGGCTCAGGAGTATTTTTACCTAAGAAAATAGCACCTGCATGTTTTATTTTTGGCAATAATTCAAAAGCATTGTTAGTCATTATTTCTAAATGTTCTGGTGCTATTTCATTCATATATTTTATAGCTTCATCCATATCTTTTGCAATGATTATAACACCTCTTTCATCAATAGATTTTTTAGCTATTTCACGTCTGCTTAACTCTTGTAAAAATCTATCAACTTCTATTGAAGTAAGTTCTGCCACTTTGTCACAAGTTGTTATCATAATAGAACTTGCCATTTCATCATGTTCTGCTTGAGAAAGTAAATCAATAGCTAAAAATCTAGGGTTTGCACTTGCATCACTTAAGATTCCAATCTCACTTGGACCTGCAATCATGTCAATATTTACTTCCCCAAAAACTAACTTTTTAGCAGTTGCAACAAATATATTTCCAGGTCCTGTTATAACATCTACTTTAGGAATAGTCTCAGTCCCATAAGCCATAGCAGCAATAGCACTTGCACCACCTACTTTAAATGCTTTTTTAATTCCACAAATATGACATGCTGCAAGAAGAAGTTCATTAATCTCATCATTTGGAGTTGGAGTGCATACAACTATCTCTTCAACACCTGCAACTATTGCTGGAATTGCATTCATAAGTAAGCTACTTGGGTATGCAGCTTTTCCACCAGGGATATAAAGTCCTGCTCTATCAACCGCACTTACTTTTTGTCCTAAAATTGTTCCATTTTTTTCAAAATCAATCCAAGATTTTGGTAGTTGTTTTTCATGGTAAGCTTTAATTCTATCATATGCTATATGAAGTGATTTTTTTAATTTTTCATCAATATTCTCATAAGCTTTTTTCATATCATCAATTGATATTTCTAAATCACTATCTTCTTTTACTTCCCATTTGTCAAATTTTGAAATATGCTCTTTTATTGCACCATTTCCTTTTTCAACAATCTCATCAATAATATTTGTAACTATTGCAGAAACACCTTTGATATCAGTTTTTGCTCTTGCTTGTATATTTTCAAACTCTTCTTTAAAATTTGAATCTGTAGTATTTATTATTTTCATTTAGTCCTCATTCACACTTGCTTATTAATTCTTTAATAATATCTTCCATATCTCTAGCTTCCACATCAACTATTACATCAGATACTTTTTCATACTCTTTAATTCTTGTTTCATAAAGTTTTTTTGCTTCATCAAGATTTTTAAGAAGTGGTCTTTTATCTAGTTTTTGTTTGGCATTTGGAGCATCATTAATTCTTTTTAAGATACCTTCAAAAGAGGATTTCAAATAAACAACTTTACCAATATTTTTAATATTTTCTTGCCTATAAAATCCACCACCTGTTGATATAACGGTGTTTGTAATTGATTTTTCTAACCACAAAGCACATTGTTTTTCCAAGTCTCTAAAATAAGATTCACCTTCATCTTTGAAAATTGTTTTAATTTTCTTCTTTGTGATACTCTCTATTAAGTCATCTGTATCAATAGAAAATCTACCACTAGATTTAAACAAAGCTCGTGCAATGGTACCCTTACCTACACCCATAAAACCGATTAGTATAATATTGTTTTTATTCATAACTTGCGATTATAGCTAAATAAAATTAAAACTTTAAAGGATAGGCAAATAAATAAGGAAATTAGCACCTTTATATTTTTTATTTTCCCACTCAAACTCTTCATTTCTAACTTCAATTTTTCCATTAATATGATTTTCAATAATCTGATGAGTCATGTATAAACCAATACCTGTACCATTACTTTTATGCTTTGTTGTAAAGTATGGTTCAAAAATTTTATCAATTATGTCTTTTGGAACTCCGCCTGCATTATCTTTTATTGATAAAACTAAATATTTATCTTCTTTAAAAACATCAAAAAATATAAATTTCTCTTCATTTAAATTATTTAAGTTTAAAGCATCTTTTGCGTTGTTAAATATATTAACACTTGCTTGAATTAGTTCATTAAGATAAGTATTTATCTCTAAATCTTCACATTTATTGTTTGTAAAAAGTGTAATTGCATTATCTTTTAAAGTACTAATTATCAGATTTTTATTTTTGTCAATGATAAAATTTGATGTAACCCGAGTCTTTTCTTTATCAGATTTATAAAAATTTCTAAAATCATCTATAGTTTGAGACAAATATTGTGCTGATTCATTCATATTATCCAATGAAGAGATAACACTTTCTTCCTCATATTTGCCTACCATAAGTTTTAGTTTTAGACCTGTAGATACTGCACTAATAACGCTTAATGGCTGTCTCCATTGATGTGCAATATTTCCAATCATCTCTCCCATTGCTGCCATTTTTGATTGTTTGAAAAATAACATCTCTTTTTCTTTTATTTCCCTTAAATCAATTAGACTTATAACATAAACAGCTTTCCCCTCAAAAGCAGTTGTTTTTACTTTTATTAAAGAAGGAATTATATTATTATCTTTATCTTTTATATTTATTTCAAAGGGCTCATCTTTTGTATATAAATTTTTTATAATCTCTCGTCTTGAACCACTCTCAAGAAAGTTTAAAATATTTTTTCCTATTAATTCTTTTTTTTCTTTATATCCTAAGAGTTTTAAAGCATTTTCATTTGTATCTATACAAATATTCTTTTCAATCACAAAAATAGAATCCATAGTTGAACTAAGAAGCATTTCAAAACTTTTTAAAGTATGTTCTAACTCTTTTTGCATTCTTTTAAATTGATTATTACTCTCTTTTAATTTATTTCTTTGTTCTTGAATTTTCTTATTTTTATTAATCAATTCTTTTTGTCTATAACTAATCAGAAGTATTACTATTAAAAATCCAATAGTAACTTTCCATAATAAAGAGTAATCAATACCCTTATCAAACTTTATATTTATCCATTTATTTAGAATTTCTTGCTTTTTATCTTCAGGAATATTTTCTATAACTTTATTAAAAATCTCCAATAACTCCAAATCATCTTTTTGAACCCCAATACTTAAATCTAAAGCTTCATCAAATTTTCCTACTATTTTTAGTTCAGTTGTATACTCTTTTTGAATTTTATATCCAACAACAGATAAACAATCGATATATCCAAAAACCTCACCTGAGAGTACTTTATGCAATCCCTCTTCAATTGAATTTACTTCAACAATATTATTGTAATTATATTTTTCTTTTAAAATATCAACAATTCCATAATTTTTTACTACTGCTAATTTTCTTTTTCCTATGATTTTTTTTACATCAGGAACAAATAACTCATCATTTTTTGTGACAACAACAAAATTTGAAGAGATATATGGTTTTGTAAAATTAATATACTTTTCTCTCTCTTTCGTATCCATGGCAAGGGAAAGAATATCACACTTTTTTTCTTTTAATTTTTCTAAACTATCACTCCAACTATTTGTGGGTACTAAAATAATTGGTACATGCAATATACTTTGGAAATAATCCATATACTCTTTACTTATACCAATATATCTACCATTTTGTATTTTTTCTAAAGGCATCCAATTAGGATCAATACAAACATTGATTTTCTTTTTATTTTGTAAATATTCTTTATTTTTAGTGTTAAAAAGATCATTCTTTTTGTAATAGTTATTTTTAAATACAATATCTTTATTCGTAATATTTTTACTTAAATTAGAACTTTCTATTTTTTCAAGTATGCTTCCAACAAATTCACTTCTAATACTACCTATGTCATATATATCTGGCATGATTAGTTTTTCAATTTCATCAGCTTCAAATAATAGGGCATCTTTTGATTTTAGTTTTGAGTATTTGTAATAAATGATATTTACAATCTCTTTTTTATGACTAAAGGCATATTCCCAACCTTTATTTGTAGCATCAATAAATTTTCTTATTTGTTCAGGGTTCTTATCTACTGTACTTTTTAGTGAAAATAAATTAAGACTAAAAGTAGCTAAGTCATAATTTGAAGGATCGATTATATTATATGGTATTTTTGACTTTTTGATTTCGTATAGTTCATTTGATAAATATGCAGTTATAATATCTACTTTGCCATTTAAAAAATCTTCTGATGAAAAATGATGTGGCTCAATCTTTTTAAAATCACTTTTTTTGATTGAGAATTTTTTTAGCAATTCTGATAAAACAGATTTCTCTAATTCGTTTTTACTTGCCATTATAACTTTATTTTTAAAATCATATGGAGTAATAATATCTTGTTTTGATACAAAAACTAAACCAGACTTTTTCATATAATTTGCTAAAAGCATTAGAGGTTTTTTATCATTGTAATATTCAAATAATGATAAATCAAAAATACCAAAATCAGCTTTTTCATTTGTCACATCATCTATTATATTTGTATCTTTTGTAAATTCTCTTATATCTACATCAAGTCCGATATCTTTATAATAACCTTTTTCATATGCTGTTATAAAACCTGCAAATTCAAACTGATATTTCCAATTTAATTGAAGGGATACTTTCTCTAATTCTTTAGAAAAAAGAGCAGAATAAAAGAATAATAATATTAATAGTAATTTATTTATTTTCATTATTCACTATTTTAGTAGATTTAAACTTAAAGATATTTGTTTTTATATCTACTTACCATACTTTCATTACCTAAAATTCCGCCTTGATGTATATACAAAATTTCACTTTCATTAAAATATTTTGATGATACCAAAGTGAGCCAACCTAAACTATCATAAAGTAAATCAAACTCTATATTTGTTTGACTTAAAAGATTTAAATGCATTTCATAAAACTCTTTATAAAGCTTTCCAAAGTGATATTTTTTTTTAGTTTTTATTATTGTAGGATGTTTGATTTCATCACTATTTAATTGCAAAAACTGCTTTTTAAGATAGTTTTCATCACCTACACAAGGAGAAGTTAATACTTCTACATCTAAATGTTTTTGTAAAAAAAGTGCTGTTGTTCCAGTACCACTAGGCAAATACACTTTTAAATTTTCTTTTTTATTTTCTTTTATCCAAGTGTTTATTTCATGGGCTAATATCTTTATTCCATATTCAGCTTCTTTTACTCTTCCACCCTCTTCTATATATGCAAAATCTTTTTCATCTTTTAAAATTTCTTTTTCTACATACTCTTGACTTGACAAATCATCTTTTTGTATTTCTATTATATTTGCACCATTTTTTAATGCCTCTTTATAATTTCCTTGAGGATTCTTTTTTAAAAAAGAAGCTATGTGAGAGACATAAAAATCTAGTTTTACATTTTTTATTTTTGCTAAAACAGACAAAGAGTACAAAGAGTTTGCTTGGGGGGAACCAAAAGAGATGATTTTTTTAATACCATTAAAGTCTTTGTTTAAAAAATAGTAAAATTTTCTTGCTTTATTACCTGAGAACTCTTTACTTAATAAATCATCTCTTTTAATAAAAACTTGATGATTTTGAAAATTTATTGAATCAATTCTTGAGTTTATATATTCCATTAAACTTATTATACTAAAATAACTAAAAAATTTGGAGTAAGTAATGGATTTAATGCAATATGTTGATAAGGGTGGTGTTATTGTTTATATTCTTATTTTTTTAAACATAATAGGATTTACTATTATTATTTGGAAATTCTTTACACTTCCAAGAAAAAATGCCATGGTTAAAAAAATAAGAGATAAAGTAAATACTCAAAATGGTCTTACAATATATGCCCAAATAGAATATGAAGTAAAAAAATTAGAGACTGGTTTAACTTATGTAAAAAATATAGCTTCTATAGCTCCACTTTTAGGGCTTCTTGGTACAGTTTATGGAGTATTTAAATCTTTTGAAGCAATTACAAAAAATGGACTAGGAGATCCAAGTATTTTTTCTAATGGTATCTCTATTGCCTTGATTACTACAATTGCTGGACTTATTGTTGCTATACCACATCATATTGCTTATAATCATTTTATTTCACAAATAGATTCTATAGAATTAAAAGCAAAAAAAGAGATTGTTAAATCATGAAAAGAAGAGAGTCTTTAGGTATGGATTTAACACCCATTATTGATGTGGTGTTTATTTTGCTCATATTTTTTATAGTTACTTCTGTATTTAAAAAAGAAGAATTAGCTTTAGTTTTAGATTTACCAAAATCAAATGCTAAAGAGACTGAAGTCTCAAAGGATGAGATATTTATAGAACTTTCACCTACAAAACTTGCTATAAAAGGAATAGAAGTGTCATTTGAATCATTAGAAGACAATCTCAAACAAATAAAAGATAAAACAAAGCCACTAATAATTCGAATTGATGAAAAAGTTCAATATAAAAGAGTAGTAAAAGTTTTGGACTTATTGCAAAAATATAACTTAAATAATTTAGCATTAATAACGGAAAAACAAACTTCAAATGAATAGATAAAATAATTATTTTTTTAGTTTATTTATAAAGAAATTATTTTTTTTTTGCTATTATAAACAAAAAACTTCGATAATATCGAATCAAGGCACCATATGATAAAAAAATATTCTGATGAAATAATTCTTATTTTATTAATTTTAATAATTTCTCCCATTTTAATTGAACTTAATTTATTTGAAAATATATACAAATTCACTCGTGATTATGAAAAATATAGTGTAGATGAATTCTTTTTAGTTTTTATTTCTATATTAATTGCATCTTCACTTTACGCACTTAAAAAACTTAAAGATTTAAAGAAAATTAGAAAAGAACTTATTGCAGTAAATGAAATTGATTCTCTTACTAAATTAAAAAATAGAAATGCATTTTTAAATGTTGATGACAGAGAATATAATTATGTAGTACTTTTAAATGTTATTGATTTTGGTGTTTTTAATAAGTATCTTGGATTTAAAAAAGCTGATAAACTTTTAGTAATGATTTCAAATGAATTAAACTCCATAGTAAAAGAAAATTTAGAAGTAAATCTTTATAGAATTTATGGAGATGAATTTGCATTTTACTGTAATGAAAATGATATTGAACATTCTATAAAAAGAATAAAACTTCTATTTGAAAAAAAGTCTTTCCTTCTTGATAAAAATGAATTCACTATTCACTTAAATTTTGCCTATTCAGATAAAACACCTAAATATCTCACTGCTCTTTCTGCGTTAAGATATGCCCGAAATAGTATTCATAAAAGCATTTATCTTTATACTGAAAATATTGATATGAAATCAGATTCATTAGAAATGTTAACTACTTTAGAAAATGGATTTAAGGACAAAAGAGTAATTCCTGTTTACCAAGCAATTTATGATAATAAGAACAAATTAACATATAAATATGAAGCTTTAGTTAGAATAAAAGAAAAAGGGACTTTATTAAGTCCTTATTTGTTTATAGATGTGGCAAAGAAGTTTAAACTTTATCATAAAATTACAAGAAATATTTTTGAGCATACATTCAATGACTTTAAGGATCTTACAGATGAATTTTCAATAAATTTATCTTATATTGATGTTATAAATCAACACACAAATGAATTTATATTTAAAATGCTTGAATCACACCCAAATGTTGCAAATCGACTAACAATAGAATTTTTAGAAACAGAAAATATAATGGATTATGAATTTTTGATTCAATTTACAAATCAATTAAGAAAATATGGTACAAAAGTTGCATTAGATGATTTTGGTTCAGGATACTCTAATTGGAACAATATATTAAAACTAAAACCTGATTATTTAAAAATAGATGGTAGTCTTATTCAAAACCTTGTAAATAACCAAAATAACATAAATATTATCAAACTAATTGTAGAGTTTTCTAAAATTAATGGTATTAAAACTGTTGCAGAATTTGTTGATAATGAAAAACTTGCTCAATTAATTATTGATTTAGGTATAGATTATTCACAAGGTTACCTTTATGCTCAACCAAAAGAAAAACACTTAATTTGGGGAAATTAATACACTAAACTTCTTATTTTTAATTTATGCTTACTATTAGTATATATGTTAATCATATTCTTGCTAGAATTAAATAGTTTTAAATTATTCCAAGGAGTTTAAACTTGAAAAATAGACTTAATTTATTAAAAATAATTTCAATTATACTTTTATATACTTTTTTTGCAACTGGCTGCACAGAAAATGAAAACAATAAAAAGAAACCAAAAGAATACACACACTTCTATCCTTCTGAAAGAATTACATCAGACATAGATAGACATGAAACTGTATATGTTCCTGTATATTCTCATGTTTATACATCTGATGAAAAGTATGAACTAATGGGTATTACACTTAGTGTTAGAAATACAGATTTTAAACAAAATATGTGGATAAAAAAAATATCTTATTATAGTACACAAGGTGAACTTCTAGAATCATATGTTTCAAAATCTCATGAATTAAACCCTATGGCTTCAATTGATTTTGTTGTTGATTTAAATGATATAAGAGGTGGTTCAGGAGCAAACTTCATTGTGGAATGGGAAGGTTCAAAAACTTTATCTAATCCAATTATCCAAGCTGTTATGGTAAATAATTCTGGAAATAAAGCATTTTCTTTTATCACTAATGGAGAAAATTTAAAATAAATTGTAAAAGTACTTAAATTTGATATAAATTAAGAAGATAATAGCTTCTTAATTTTATATCAATTTTATTTTTTTAAAGGATAATATTCTTTTTAAATATCCTATTCTTTTACTTCTTTAAAAAAAGAATTTTTATTCCATCCTCCACCTAAACTTTTATAAACAGTTAATCCTGAACTTAAGAGTGCTTGTTTAGTTGTTATAGTATCAATCTGAGCTATAAGAAAATCATATTCCGCATCTTTAAGATTTATATAATCAGAATAACCATTCTCATACTGTTTTTGTGAAATTTTATAAATCTCCTCTAAGTTTTTTTCATAACTAATTTGTTGCACTAATCGTTCTGATAATGAATGTCTTATATTTAAAGCATCATAAACCTCTTGAAATGCTAATTGAACTGTTTGTCTATAAGTTAATATTGCTAATTCTTTATTTGTTTTAGCTGTTCGTACATTAGCATTAACTTTCCCCCAATTTAAAAATGGCATAGAAATATTTCCACCATAACTATTAGTTCCAGATTTGGATCCTACTAAACTAGTTAATTGAAGGCTTTCATATCCTAAAATTCCAGATAATGAGATTGAAGGAAAATATTCAGCTTTTGCAACACCAACTTGAGAATTAGTTGCTATCAATTTTTGTTCGGCTTCTTGAATATCTGGTCGTTTATTTAAAATATCAGATGATAAATTAGAAGGTACAACAATATCATTAGGCAATTTTTTTGCAAAATTTTCATTTTTAAAATTTATAATCTCTTTTGGAGATTTACCAATCAATGTAGCAAGAGCACTCTCTTGCAAATTAATTGATTGTTTAATCTCATTTTTTAATAATTTAACTCGATTAAGCTCTGCTTTTTTCTGAAATAAAATATTTTGAATAATTATACCAGAAGAGTATTGTCTATTAGAAATTTTTAAACTCTCCTCTTTTGCATTTACTGCCTTTTGTATCACATCAAGTTTTTCATACAAACTGATTAAAATAAAATAACTATCTGCTACATTTGAAGCTAGTGCTAATTTTACTGTATCTTTTTGAGCATAAGAAGAAATCAATAAAGCTTTTGAAGCTTTTTGGGCTTCTCTAACTTTTCCCCATAAATCAACTTCATAATTTAAAACACCACTTAATGAAAAGTTATTATAAGTATTATGTTTACTATTTTGAAATGTATTTGCACTAGTTTTTGTTTTTTCCCCATCCGCTCCAAGATTAAGACTTGGATATCTATCTGAAGTACTACTTGTTAAAATTGCTCTTGCTAAAGAGATATTTAACATTGTCTCTTGTAGATTATAGTTATTTTTAAAAGCTTCATCTATTAATAACGAAAGTCTTTTGTCCTTATACTTTTCCCACCAAGTATTATCAATTAAAGTTTTATTTTCATTTGAATTTAAACTAGATTCTTGTGGAAAATCCATTTTTGGAACTTCAAGTTTAGGAGATAAAGAACACCCGGCAAGAAGCACTGACACTAAAGATAAAAGTATAAGATTATTCTTCATCATGTTTTTTTCCTTTTTTTGTAAATTTTGTATTTAATCGAGCTAACCAATTATAGAAAAGTGGAATAAAAAATATTGCAATGCAAGTTGCTGCAATCATTCCTCCAAGAACACCTGTACCAATAGCATGTCTACTCCCCGCTCCTGCACCTGAACTAATTACTAAAGGAACAACTCCAATAGTAAAAGCAAGTGAAGTCATAACAATGGGTCTAAATCTTAAACGTGCTGCCTCTAGGGTTGCATCAAAAACTGATTTACCACTTTTTTGAGCTTGCATTGCAAATTCAATAATTAATATGGCATTTTTAGCTGATAATCCAATCAATACTAATAGTCCAATTTGAAAGTAAATATCATTACTTAACCCTCTCATATAAACAGCCAAGATTGCACCAAAAACTGCGAATGGCACAGAAGTTACAACTGCAAGTGGCATTAACCATCTTTCATATTGAGCTGCAAGAATCAGGAAAATAAATACAATACCAAAAATGAAGGCTTGCGTTCCACTTCCATTCATCGCCTTTTCTTGAAATGATGTTCCAGCCCAAGCAGGAACATAACCCTGTGGTGCTGTTTGTTTAACAACTTCCTCTATAGCTTTTAAAGCATCTCCTGATGTATATCCAGGCGCAGGTTCTCCTACAATTTTTGCTGCGCTGAATACATTAAATCTATCAACAACATCAGGTCCAATGCTACGTTTATATTTAACTAAAGAGCTAATAGGAATCAATTTCCCAGAATTTGATCTAACAAATACATCTTTCATATCTTCAGGTTTTTCTCTAAAATCTGTATCTGATTGAACATTTACTTGATATGTTCTACCAAATAAATTAAAATCATTTACATAATATGTACCAAAAGTTGATTGAAGTGTTCTAAATACATCATTAATAGAAATTCCTAATGATTTTGCTTTTTCACGATCAAGTGTCATTTCATATTGTGGAACAGCTGTGTTTAGTGTACTTCTTACCATAGTTAATTCTGGTCGTTTTCTTGCAGCATCGATTACTTTTTGAACAACACCATTTAAGTCATTTAACGAACCACCTGTTCTATCTTGTAAATACATTTCAAATCCACCTGTAAGACTTAGTCCAAAAATTGGAGGTGGATTTACCGTAAAGATACTCGCAGCTGCAATTTGTGAAAAAGCACCATTGTATACTTTACTTAACTCTATGGAGTGTTGAGCAGAATCTTTTCTTTCATCCCAATCTTTTAATATAAGAAAGTCTGTTGCTGAACTCGTTTTTCTTGCTCCACTAATAAAATCATATCCTGAAATAACAACTGAATCAATCAAGTTTTTATTTTTTAAAGCTATATTGTCAACCTCACTCATAACATCACGTGTACGACTTAAAGTAGAAGCTGGTGGTAAATTAACAAAAGAAATTAAATAACCCTTATCTTCCATTGGTACAAGACTTGATGGCACTTTTTGGAAAAGTTGATATGTAATTCCCATCAAGGCAGCAAATATAATAATACTTATAACTCCATGACGAATTACATTACTCACACCTTTTGTAAACATATTAGTAAGACGATCAAAAAATTCATTGAACTTTCTCATAAACCAAAATGGTTTGGGTTCATGTTTTCTTAAAAAAATTGCACATAAAGCAGGAGTTAATGTTAAGGCTACCATACCTGAAATTACAACTGAAATTACAATTGTAACTGCAAATTGTTGATACATTGACCCTGTAAATCCACCCATAAATGTAACTGGAATAAATACAGCACAAAGAACAAGTACAATAGCAATAACCGGTCCAGTTACCTCTTTCATTGCTTGAATAGTGGCATCTTTAACTGAGATATCACGTCTTGTGTGCAAAATTCGTTCAACATTTTCAATAACAATAATAGCATCATCCACAACAATACCAATAGCCAGAACCAATCCAAAAAGTGTTAAAAGATTGATTGAATACCCAAGTACATACATTCCTGCAAATGTACCAATAATAGAAATAGGAATAGCAATAACAGGAATAATAGTTGCTCTAATATTTTGTAAAAAAAGATAAACAATTAATACAACTAATAATAATGCCTCTAAAAGCGTTTTAACCACTTCTTGGACAGATATTTTAATAAATTTTGTAGTATCATAAGGCACTTTGTATTCTAAACCTTTAGGAAAAGTTTTTGATAATTTTTTCATAACGGCATCAACTCTTTGTGCAGTACCTAAAGCATTTGCTCCTGATTGTAAAAATATTCCAATAGGTACCATTGGTTTACCATTAAGTGTTGCTGTAACGTCATAAGATTTAGCACCTAGTTCTACTCTTGCTACATCTTTAATTCGAAGAGTTGAACCATCTTTATTTGATTTTAAAATAATATTTTCAAACTCTTTTACCTTATCAAATCTACCTTGAGTAGTAACAGTGTAAGTAAATGCTTGAGTTGATTTAGAAGGTGTTTGATTAAATCTTCCTGTTGCAAATTGTGAATTTTGTTCTGATATAGCTGAAATCACATCATTTGGTGTAAGATTAAATTTAGATAATTGATCAGGTTTCATCCAAATACGCATTGAATAATCATAATTACCAAATAGCGCTGCATCACCAACACCTTCAACTCTTTTTAATTCATCAAGAATATTAACTAAAGCATAATTAGCCATATAAATTTGATCAAAAGAATTATTTGGAGATTGCAAAGCAATAAATTCTATAATAGATTCAGACTTTTTACGAACAGTTACCCCTTGAGTTTGTACTTCACTTGGTAAATTAGCCAAAGCAGCTTGTACTCTATTATTTACATTAACAGCAGCTTGATCTGGATCTGTACCAATTTTAAAATAAACATTAATTTGTAATGTACCAGCTGATGAAGCAGTAGAAGACATATAAATCATATCTTCAACACCATTAATTTGTTGTTCTATTGGAGCAGCTACTGTTTTAGAAATAGTTTCTGCACTTGCTCCATTATAAGTAGCTTGAACTGTAACTTGTGGAGGTATTACTTGGGGATATTCTTCAATTGGTAAACCTCTTATACCCATTAAACCTGCAATAATAATCACCAAAGATAAAACCGTAGCAAAGATTGGACGGTTAATAAAAAATTTAGAAAACATTTTTATTCCTTAATTGTCGATGCACTTACTAGTACACCTGGACGTAACTTTGTAAGATTATTAGTAATTACTAAATCTTGATTTTCTAAACCACTATCAATAATATATTTATCTTTATATGTACTACCAACTTTGACATCAACTTTAACAACTTTCCCATCTTTTGCAACTAATACATAAGAGCCTAAAGCATCTTGAAGTAGTGCTTTTTGTGGAATAGCGATAGCACCTTTATAAATCAAACCTTTTATATCTACTCTTACAAATAATCCTGGAATTAAAGTATTACTTTTATTAGAAAATGTTGCTCTTGCTTTTATTGTAGATGTTTCATTGTCAACAAAACTATCAAGAAAATCTAAACTACCAATATCTTTATATTCGCTATTATCTGGCATTATTATGTGAACAGCCAATTTCGCTTGAGCAATATCATTCCAAGTACCATTATTTAAGCCATATCTTTTTTTAAGTAAATCAATATCAGGTAAAGAAAACTCAGCATAAATAGGATCCATCTGTGTAATTGTTGTTAATGTCATAGTTTCGCTATTATTCCCAACATAACTACCAATATCTTGTGCATTAAAACTTGTCATACCACTAATTGTTGCTTTTACGTTTGTATAATTAAAATCAATTTGCGCTTTTTTTAAAGTTGCTTGTGATAACTTTAACTTAGCTTCTGCTATTTCATAACTTGATAAGGCTTCATCTCTATCTTTTTGACTTATTGCATTTTGTACAAATAACTTGCTAATTCGATTCCAGTTTCTAGTAGCTACTTTTAAATTTGCCTCTTCAACCTCTTTTTGAGCTTGAGCTTCTTTAAGCAAAGCTCCATAACGAGAAGAATCAATTTGATATAACAACTTACCTTCTTTAACAAAACTTCCCTCTTTAAAGTGTTTATTTTCTAAAATTCCACTAACTCTTGCTACAATATTAACTTGTTTAACACTTCTAATTTTTGCAGGATATTCCAAGTTAATTGGTATATCTTGTAAAAGCACTTTATACACTGAAACAAGCATTGGAGCTACTACTTGTTTTTCCATTACTTGTTTTTCATCATTTCCTGCAAAACAACCAGTTAATACGCTACTAAAAATAATAGATACTAGTGAATATTTTAAAAATTTAAAATAACTATTTTTTTTATTCATTCTCATTCCTTTTTTTAATTCTGGAATATTATCCAATTGTGACATTATTGTCAAGTAATGACTTTTATGTCGTAATTGACTTTTTTTAAATTATTAGTTAAAATATAAAAAAGGATAAACATGATTGAACTAAATGGAAAACAATATAAATGTTCATGCAATATTCCTATGGAGATAGTTGATGATAAATGGAAATTTCTAATACTTTGGAATTTATCAATTAAACCATTGAGAATTAGTGAATTATCCGAAAGAATTCCAGATACTTCACAAAGAACAATCAATAGAAAGCTAAAATCTCTAGAAGAAGTATCCCTAATAAAAAGAGTTGTATTTCCAGAAGTTCCACCTAAAGTTGAATATTCACTTACAATTCATGGAGAAAGACTTGTTGAGATATTTGAAACAATGAGAAAATGGGGAGACCAATATGCTGAAAATATGGGAGGGAAAATAGAATAAATAGTTTTTTCTTACTTCCAATAAAATACTACTAAAACTAGTATTTTCTGCCTCTTTTCAAATAGTTTACTTATAATTTTTATTTTTAGATATTTGGGAACAATTACTTCTATTGTATTTTTATTATTCTCTTTAAAGTTGGATTTCAAGGTTTATTAGAGCTTTTTAGATTGTGTGGTGGTACCGCTAGTCGGACTTGAACCGACAAGACCGAGGTCACCGGATTTTGAATCCGGCGTGTTTACCAGTTTCACCATAGCGGCACACAAGCTAGTCTGTAAACTAGCTTGGGATTATATATTTTTATACATTAGTTTTTGTTTAAAGCTTTCAAATCTGTGTATGCAATTTCTAATCTTGCAATCATTGATTCCATTCCAGCTCTTAACCATTTTCTTGGATCATAATAAGATTTGTTTGGTTTATCTTCCCCATCTGGGTTACCAATTTGTCCTTGTAGATAGTCATGGTTTTTAGCTTCAAATGCTCGTACACCATTCCAAAAAGCCCATTGAGTATCTGTATCAATATTCATTTTAATTACACCATATTCAATAGCTTCTCTTATTTCCTCTAAAGAAGAACCAGATCCACCATGAAATACAAAGTTTACAGATTTAGCAGGAAGATTAAATTTTTCAGAAATGTATTTTTGAGAGTTATCTAAGATTTTAGGACTTAACATAACATTCCCTGGTTTATAAACACCATGAACATTGCCAAAAGATGCAGCAATAGTAAAATGAGGTGATACCTCTTTTAATTGC
Organism: Arcobacter sp. F2176; assembly: GCF_004116465.1. Lineage (NCBI taxonomy): Bacteria > Pseudomonadati > Campylobacterota > Epsilonproteobacteria > Campylobacterales > Arcobacteraceae > Arcobacter > Arcobacter sp. F2176. The sequence goes on along the minus strand of NZ_PDJV01000006.1, from coordinate 154,152 downwards.
TCATAGGCATAACACACTTCTTCTGGTTGCGTATAAAGTAGAGCATTATCAACATCACTATTATCAACACCATCTTCTTCCCCACCAGTAATTCCAAGTTCTATTTCAATCATCATATCAATAGTTTTCATTCTTTTGAAATATTTAACACAAGTGTTAATGTTTTCTTCTAAGCTCTCTTCAGAAAGATCTAGCATATGGGAAGTAAAAAGAGGTCTTCCATGTTTTGAATAAAATGACTCGCCAGCCTCAATTAAACCATCAATCCAAGGCAAAAGTTTTCTAGCAGCATGATCTGTATGCAAAATAACAGGTACTTTATATGCTTCTGCTAGAGCATGAACATGCATAGCTCCTGAAATAGCACCATATATTCCTGCATTATTATCTTTTAAACCTTTACCAGCAAAAAATTCAGCTCCACCATTTGAGAACTGAATAATAATTGGTGAATTAACTTTTGCAGCAGCTTCTAAAACAGCATTTACTGAATCTGTACCTACAACATTAACAGCAGGTATTGCAAAAGAGTTCTCTTTTGCATATTCAAAAAGTTTATGTGCTTCACTACCACTTAAAACACCAGGCTTAACAATATCTAAAACTGACAAATTTTTTCTCCTATTACTTAATAATTATTTTTGCATCTTTTTTAAGTTTTGCAACTTCTTCTTTTATAATTTTGGCATATTTTTCTTGAACAATTAATTTTTCTATGTTATCTTTTACTTTATCAAAAGGTAACACTTTTGAGATTTCTTTGTTCTCTAAATAAATTACATGATAACCAAATTGAGTTTTAACTGGTTTTTTAGTGTATTCTCCTTTTTTTAACTTTAAAGCAGCTTCTGAAAACTCAGGTACCATTTGTTTAGCTTGGAATTTTCCTAAATATCCACCTTTTGTTTTTGTTGGTCCTATTGAGAATTTTTTTGCTAACTCTTCAAACGAACCTTTTTTATTTTTTGCAATATTTAGTTTTGCAATAACATCATTAGCTTCTTTTTCAGTTTTAACTAAAATATGACTAGCTTCTAAAGTATCAGGTGTTTTGAACTTCTCTTTGTTCTTATCATAAAAACTTTTTTCTTCTGCATCAGTTGCTTTTACTTTTGAATACTCTTTTTGCATCCATAATTCTAATGCTAAGTCTTCTTTAATTTTTGACAATGCATCTTTATATTTTTCATCTTTTTCTATACCACTTTTAACAGCTTTTTGTGTTAATAGTTTTTTTTCAATTAATTGACTAATAACTTTATCTTTTGTCTCTTTTGGAAGATTTTCAAATTGAACATTTTGTCCTCTTAAAAGTTGCGCAACATCTTGTGTTGTTACATCTTCACCATTAACAGATGCGAAAGTTTCAGCTGCACTTAATGTTGTAGCTGTCAATGCGAAAGCTGTAACAATACTTAAAATCGTTTTTCTCATATAAAATCCTTAAATTAGTTATAAAAGATATTTTACCAATTTTTTATTAATATATAGTTAATGACCCATCATATATATGTGCCCTAAAAAGAAATTTAGTAATTTTCCTTAAAAACCCTTTAAATTTGAAATTATTTATGATATAATTCGCGAAAATTAAATTAAACTTAAGTTTAACATAAGAAAGTAAGGGACATAAATGAGAATTTTAATTATCGAAGATGAAATTACGCTTAACAGAACACTGCAAGAGGGCTTGACTGATTTTGGTTATCAAGTTGACTCAGCAGAAAACTATAAAGATGCAGAATATTTTATAGATATCAGAAATTATGACTTAATATTAACAGACTGGATGTTACCAGATGGTGATGGAATTGAGTTATGTAAAATTGTTAAAAACAGAAGTAGCAGAACAGCAGTTGTTATTATCTCAGCAAGAGATGATAAAGATAGTGAAATCGAAGCATTAAAAGCAGGTGCTGATGATTATATTAAAAAACCATTTGATTTTGATATCTTACTTGCAAGAATTGAAGCAAGATTAAGATTTGGTGGAACAAATATAATTGAAATTGATGAATTATCAATCAATCCTGATGAAGAAAAAATTCTTTATGCTGGTGAAGAGATTGAATTAAAAGGTAAACCTTTTGAAGTATTAACTCACTTAGCAAGACATAGAGATCAAATTGTTTCAAAAGAACAATTACTTGATGCTATTTGGGAAGAACCAGAATTAGTTACTCCAAATGTTATTGAAGTTGCAATCAATCAAATTAGACAAAAAATGGACAAACCATTAAATATCTCTACAATTGAAACAATTAGAAGAAGAGGTTATAGATTCTGTTATCCAAATACTGATGACGAACCTACAGCTTAATTAAAGAGAATTAAAAAGTGAATTTCAAAAGCATTTATAAGCAATTTTATCAAAAACTTATAATTGCTACTTCACTTTTTATAATCACCCTTTCATTTTTATTTTACGGTTATACAAAAGCTACAATTTATGAAGGTATCAAAGAAAGTCTTTTCAATGATGCCAAAATCATCTACCAAATAAGTGTCAATAACGAACAAACAGAAGATAACTTTAATATTATTACAAACTCTGGAATTATTGTAGATATTGTTACGATAGAAGATCTTACAGAAGTTAAATACAAAGATTATCGACAAGATGATAAATATTATATTGAAATCTTATATCCATTTGATCTTAAAAATCACAAATTTATCAAAATAATAAAAAATGTTGACTATGCAATCTCAATGCTTAATAAGATATTTAATAATGTAATATTACTCTCTATTGGTGGATTGATTATGGTTGTTTTATATGCATTTACAGTATCTAAGACCCTTTTAAGACCAATTATTCAAATAACTGATAAATTATCAAATATGAATGAAAACTATTTAACAAAAATAGATAAAAATGGACTACCAATAGAATTTCATCCATTGGCAAACTCTATTAATAAACTTACAAATAGAATACAGACTTTTGTTATGTTTAAAAAAGAACTTTTTGTTGGTGCTGCCCATGAGCTCAAAACTCCTCTTGCTGTTATGAAATTAAAAAATGAAGTAACTCTTATGAAGCAAAGAGAACCAGAAAAATATCAAGAAACTTTAAAACTAAATATACAACAAATAAATGATATGAATAAAATGATTTCATCTATTTTAGATATAGGTAGACAAGAAGGTGCTCAATTTGAAAAAGCAGAAGAGTTAGATTTAGTTCAATATATGAAAAGAAAAGCAAATGACTTTAGAATGTTAAGTGCTGAGAAAAAAATAACAATAACATATTATGCAAGTGTAAATAACTTTTATACTTCTATTCAACCTACACTATTTAATCAAATACTACAAAACTTTATGCAAAATGCTATTAAATTTACACCCGTAGATAAAAGTATAGCAATAGTACTAGATAGAATAAATGATAAAGCCGTATTAACAATAACTGATGAAGGTATTGGTATTGATGAATCTATGGATTTATTTGCTCCATTTAAGAGATTTGGGGAAGAAAGTGGTGCAGGACTTGGATTATTTTTAGCAAAAAATGCAGCTGATGCTTTAGGTGCTAATATTACATTAAAAAATAGAACAGATGATAAAAGTGGAACTGTTGCAATAATAGAATTGCTAAACAATCCACACTTAAAACATCTAAGTAAACTTAAAACAGAGCCGCGTGCTCTATTTTAGTACATTTATTTTGTACTACTTTCATACCTGATTCTTCTGCTTTTTTAGCAGCTTCATTATTTACAAGCCCCAACTGGGTCCATACAGTATCAATATCTCCTCTTTTTATGCAAGCATCTACAACAGAAGCTATTGCAACTGGTTTTCTAAATATATCAACCATGTCTATTTTAAAAGGTATCTCTTCTAAACTTCTATAAACCTTTTCACCTAATATAGTCTCTTCTTTTGGATAAATTGGTACTATTTTAAAACCAGCATTTTGTAAATACCTAGCAACCATATTACTAGCTTTACTAGTATCAGGAGAAAGTCCTGCAATTGCTATTGTTTTAGTATTACTAAATATCTCTTTTATCTCTTCATTATTTGAATTAACCGTTGGAAATTCACACTCCATATTAGTTCCTTTTGTAATTATTGTTATATTAAACAATAATTAGCCTTATTTATCACTAAACTTTTTAGATGATACTGTTAAAAACATACCCAACTAAAATTATCCCAAAACCAACAATACTAAAAAAAAGTAGTATCAATTTAGTGTGTAAAACTCTTTTTAATATCATAGCTTCTGGCAAAGATAGTGAAGTAACAGCCATCATAAAAGCTAAAGCACTTCCTAAAAGCATACCTTTTGAAGTTAGAACTTCAACTAAAGGCATTACCCCAGCTGCGCTTGAGTACATCGGGATTCCCAAAATTACAGCTAGCGGTACAGTATACCAAGCATCTCCACCTGTATATTTTGCAATAAAATCAGTTGGAATATATCCATGAATAAAAGCTCCAATTCCTACACCTATTATCACATAAAGATATATCTTTTTAAATATGTCAACAGTATAATCCCAAGCCTCTTTTACTCTTTCTTTTGCTTCAAAACTTATAGTTGGATTTTCGCAACATCCTTCCATAGGCTTTATATCAAGCAAAATATATTTTTCCATATTTAGTTTTCCTATTACAAAACCTCCAACTATAGCGACAACTAACCCAAAACCAATATATATAGCTGTTATTTTCCAACCAAATAAGCCAAATAACATAGCAATAGCAACTTCATTATTTAATGGAGCTGATATTAAAAAAGAAAATGTAACACCTAAAGGAATTCTTGCTTGTATAAATCCTAAAAAAAGTGGAATAGCACTACATGAACAAAAGGGAGTTATGATTCCAAAAAGACTTGCTAAAATATTTCCTGTAAATTCTGACTTACCTTGCAGATAAGCTCTTACTTTTTCTACATTGAACCAAGTTCTTAAATATGAGACTAAAAATATAATTACTATTAATAATATAAATATTTTGATTGTATCAAATATAAAAAAGTGAAGAGAAGTTGCTAAGTGGTCTGTTTTGTTTAAACCTAAAAAACTATAAACAAAAAAATCAACTAACTTTTCCCAATAATAAAACATCTATTTCAAAGCCTCGATGATTTTAGGTAATAAAACCTCATCTATTTCTTTAAAAGTACTTTCAAAAGCTTCAAAACCTTTTCCATCTGGATCTTCAAAACCTACATGTATTTTTTTAACAGGTTTTGGAAACATAGGACAAGTCTCATTTGCATGATCACAAACAGTAATTATCAAATCATACTCATTGTCAATAACTGTATCTAAAGTCTTAGAATGATACTCCTCTTTCCACATACCTTTATCTTCAAGTAGTTTTTTTGCATTTGCATTGACTTTTCCACTAGCTTTTACACCAGAACTATCAGCACTGATTCCTTCAAGTTTACTATTTACCAAAGCTTCAGCGATTATACTTCTACAAGAATTTCCTGTACACAAAATTAATACTTTTTTATTCATTATTTTTTCCTTTTATATTAGTGTTAATAAAACTATAAATAGTACAGGTGGCGTTACTATAAGCCCAAATTTACTATATTGCCAAAATCCAATTTTCACTCCCTTTTGACTTAAAACATGAAGCCAAAGTAAAGTTGCTAGGGAACCAAATGGTGTCATCTTTGGTCCTAAGTTACATCCTACAATATTCGCATAAGCTAAAGTTTGATTTCCTACATCATGTAGTGCTATATCCATTATCATAACAGTTGGCATGTTATTCATAATAGCACTTAAAAAGGCACTGATAAATCCTGTTCCCATCACTGCTACAAAATCACTATGAGTACTTAAATCTTTTAAAATAACAGTTAAATAATCAGTAAGTCCTGCATTTTTTAAACCATAAACAACTATATATAGTCCAATACTAAACCAAACAACCTGCCAAGGTGCAGTTTTTATTGTAAGCCAAGCACGAGCAGATTTTGTATAACTAGCGATACCTAAAAATATAAGAGCGCCACCTAAGGCAAAAAGTGAGATTGGTAAATCATATCTATCTCCTATAAAATAACCAACTAAAAGTAAAGCTAAGAAAAACCAAGAAAATTTAAATAACATCTTATTTTTTAAAACATCATCTGGATTTTTAAGTAAGCTAGTATCTATTATTTTTGGAATATCATTTCGTAAGACTAACCATAAAACAATAATTGAAACAAAAGTACTAACAATATAAGGAATAAGCATATTTGATAGATATTGAATAAATCCTATATTAAAATAGTTTGCTGTTACTATATTTGTAAGATTTGAAAATACAAAAGGTAAAGAAGCACTATCACTTATAAATCCACCAGCTAATAAAAAGGCTAAAATTGTTTTGGCATTTAACTTTAAAATTCTCATTTTTGCTAATAAAATAGGAGTTAAAATAAGGGCTGCTCCATCATTTGCAAATAGTGCTGATACAAAAGAACCAAGAACTAAGGCATAAACAAACATTAAATGTCCATTTCCCTTTGATAGTTTTGCCATTTTGATTGCACACCACTCAAAAAATCCTATTTCATCTAAAACCATAGATAAAATAATGATTCCAATAAAAGCTAAAGTAGCATCCCAAACAATTCCTGTCACTACTAAAACATCATCTAAACTAACCACTTGTAAAACTAAAGCAACTATTGCTCCAATTACAGCTGTTGTTCCTATTTGTAATCCCTTTGGTTGCCAAATTACAAATATTAAAGTTATTAAAAAAATAGATATTGATAAAATCATACTTCACACCCTTTTTCTAATGTTGGAATGTCTAATTCCAAGTAACTTATCTCTTTAATAATTGATTGTCTAAACATATCCATTGGAGTTCTAATACTATAATATGCCCATCGCCCTTCTCTTCTTAGATTTAAAAAACCACCATCTTTTAAAATCTTTAGGTGTCTTGATACTCTTGATTGAATCATGTCAAATGAAGTTTCTATATCACATACACAAACTTCACCATTTATATCTATGAATCTTAAAATCTTAATTCGTGTTTCATCATTTATTGAACCTATTGTATTTAAAAAATATTCCAAGCTAGTCCTTTGCTATTTTTGAAATTGTATCATATTTATATTTATATATCAAGATATATTGATATATAAATATAAAAAAAGAGTATTAGAAGTTTGAGTTTTACTCAAACTTCTTAAAAACTCTCCCATTCATCATCATTTGATTTAGCTGGAGTTATAATTTTATTTGATGTTGTTTCTTTCTTTTCAACTTTTTCAGTTTTTGTTTCACTCTTATTATTTAATGTGTTAACTGATTTTTTCTGATTATTAACTTTTTGCTCTTTTGATGCACTTTTATTTAACAAGATACTATTTATATCTTTTCCTTTTAGAGTATCTTTGCCAGCAAATTCTTTAGCATTTGCATTACTTACAATTAATTTAGAAATTTCATGGGTAGCCATAGCAATATTATTTGTTTCCGATGCTATTGAAGCATTTTCTTGTGTTTGTCTATCTAGATTATTAATAGCAGCATTTATTTGTTCTACTCCATCTAATTGCTCTTTACTTGCCATTTCTATATCTGATATTAAGTTAATTGTATGAGTAATATTTCCATTAAGGTTTTCATATCCATTAATCATATTCGTAGCGATATCTTTACCTTCATTTGCTTTGTTGGTTGCCCTTTCAACTATATTTTTTATCTCTTTTGCTGCTTCTGCACTTCTTGTTGCTAGATTTCGAACTTCCCCTGCAACTACAGCAAATCCTTTTCCAGCTTCTCCAGCAGTTGCTGCTTCTACTGCTGCATTAAGTGATAAGATATTTGTTTGAAAAGCAATTTGATCAATTACTGTTATCGCTTCATGTATTGAAGTAACTTGTGTATTAATCTCTTCCATTGCAATAGTAGTTTTATTTGCTAATTCTTCACCCTCATTTACTGATTTTGTAACAGCATTTGATAATTGAGCCATTTTTGCAATATTATCTGTATTACTTCGAACATTACCTGTTACTTCTTCTAATGCAGCTGCTGTTTCTTCTAATGAGGCTGCTGCTTCGTTAGAACTTAGATTTAATTTATTCATATTAGATAATAATATATCCGAACCACTATCTAGAGTTAATCCATTTACTTTATTTTCAGATAAAATATTTGTAATTGAAGTCCCTAAATCATTTACTCCATTGGCAAGTTTTAATAAATCTTTTTTAATATCATTTGTACTTACTTTATTTAAATAGTTATAATGAGTATACTCTTCAAGTACATTAAGAACTTTATCTATATTATTTTCAAGATTTTGTGCCATACTATTTAATACATTTTTTAACTGTGAAAGTGATGGATTTTTAACATTAGAATTTAGTCTTTGACATAGATCACCTTGTTCAAATTCACTTAATACTAATATGGTTTCATCAATTAATTTTCGATCTTCTTCAATTCCAATTTTAGTTTTTTCAATATTTCTACTTACAATTCTAGACATATGACCAAATTCATCTTTACAAGTAATAGGTGTAAAGTTTATTTCATCTTTCTCTCTATTTAAAAAGGCAAAAAAGTTTTCGACATTTTCATTTAATAACTTTACTTTTGAAACAATATCTTTACTAACCATAGAAAATGTACTAAATAAGATAATTAAAATAATTAGAATAATTCCAGCTGCTTTAATTATATTATCATTAAAGTCTGCATCAATATCATCAATATAAATTCCAGTTCCAATAACCCAACCCCATTGATCAAATTTTTGTAAATAAGATAGTTTAGGCACAAGTTCGTTACCAGACGCTTTTGGCCAAGTATATTTTATAAAACCATTTCCATTTTCATTGGCAACTTTTGCAAAAGCTTTAAACATATTCATGTTATCAAGTTTGTCAACTTTATTTCCATACTCTATACTAAAGGCATTGTCATATTTTTTATCCTCAAGCGTAGTATTAACTAAGGACTCATCTATTGGATGCATTATAATTTTTGGTGTTTCTTCTGAATCATTATTTATAAAAACATAATTCGTTTTGTCAAATCTTAACTTTTTTAATAATTCTTTTGCATTTTCTTTTGCAGTCTTTTCATCGATTTTACCATCTTTGAATTGCTGATACTCATTGTCAACTAAACTATATGACATCTCTACAAGATTAGTTAATTTTGCTTTTTTCTCCATTAACATTACATTTTTTTGATTAACTATAAAATAAGCACTTAAGGAAGCAATTGCAAAAAATGTCAATATACCTATCGATAATAACTTTTTGAAAATACTTAAGTTCCCAAATATCTTTCTTCCAATCATAATAATATCCTTATACTAATTTTTTAAATAATATAGTATAGATATTTAATTATAACTTATAAAATATTTGTACTAATTATAATAATTATTAGTAAAAATATAGTTACTTTATGAAACATTTTAATCAATTAAATACTTATAAAATCTTTCTTATATTTTAGGACTTTTTTTAAATAATTTCGTGTTTCTTCATAGGGTAAATTATTTATAAGTACCTTATAAACTTCAGAAGGTTTTTTACTGTTAATTTTATTTTTAGCTTCGTCTTTATCTTTTGAAAAAGTTTTTAAAACATTCCCACTTCCTGTGTTATATGCACTTATGATACAATATTCTTTTGATATTGGATTTTCTATTCCTGTTAAATACTTACTTCCTAATATTTTTAAATATGCACTACCTAACTCAATATTATTTTGCGCATCAAATAAATATGATTTGCTAGGTTCCCAAGTTTTACCTTTAACATATTTATAAGCATCTTTTCCAGCGCTTGTAGGAACTATTTGCATAAGTCCATAGGCATTGGCACTACTTATTGCAAATTGGTTAAAATTACTTTCAGTTTGAATAATTGAATAAATTAAATTTTTACTAATATTATATTTTTTAGCAAATTTTTCAACAAAGGGTTTGAATTTTGACACTCTAATATTTGCATGATCTTTTACCATAGGTATTTTTACAAAATAGACTTTTACATCTTTCCCATCTTTTTTTATTGTTTTAGTGTTTAAATCATTTTTTACTAAAATATTTGCAAATCTATTTGCTCTCCATTCATATCTTATATCTTTATTCTGGTCGTCTTTAATTTCACCAAGTAAATAAGGAGTAGAGCCAAGTTTTACGCTTTTTGCTTCAAATAAATCAGCAGCTCTTGGATCATCTGGTAATAACAAAGTTGTTACTATTGCATTTTTTAAACTTTTTTCAAAGTTCTTATCATCTACTGTTTCAACAGTCACTATTCCATTATCAAAATCAACCAATGCCCTACTTTTATAATTTTGTAAATATTTTACATACTCTTTTTGTTTTGGTATTTTGACATTTTTTTCACCCCAAATATTTGTAATCTCTTTTACAAAATTTGATAAGAATTTATCTAAACTAGCTATGTCTTTTGATAGCCTTTTGGGATTTGTTGTATATTGAATAGATTTTGATTTTGCTATACTTTTTAAAGCATAAGAAGGGTCTTTACTAATTGCAGCTTGTGCTATATTTTGAACATCCGAAACACTACATGAACTAAAAAAAAACACTATGAAAATCAAAACAAATTTAATCATTTTTTCTGTTCTTTAAGCTCTTTATCTCTTAGGCTTATTACATCTAATAAATCTTCAATTCTTTTATTTCGTTCTTCTAACCTATTTTGTAAATCAAAAATTACATCTTTTTTTAATTCAATTTCAATTTCAAGCTCTTTAAAATCTTTGATAAGTTTATCATTTTCTGATTTTATTTTTCTTAAGGCAAAAATAGATTTAGAAACTTTATTATTTGCACTATCAATTAGCTCTTCATTTTTTTTTCTAATTGCAACTATTTCTTTATCATATTGGTTTATTTGAGCTTTTAATTGTCCATTTTTCTTTTTCATATTATCCATTTGCTCTAAGTACATAGACAAATCAGGTTTTACACTTGTTCTTATTTCTTGTTCTAATTCTCTTATTTTATTTATATACTCAATCTCTTTTTTCTTTGATTGTTGCATATTTTCAATTACTTTTTTTCTAAATTCTCTTTTTGAATTTTCTTCTTCTGTGGTTAAAAATCTTATTCCAACATACTCTACTATCTCATTTCCCAATTCATCAAAAAGAGGTATAACAGTACTATTTACATAATAGACAGAACCATCTTTTGCTAAATTCTTAATTTTTCCATTCCAGGTTTCACCTTTTTTAATTGTTTCCCAAAGATTTTTAAAAATTTCTTTAGACGAATCTGGATGTCTTACTATATTATGAGGTTTTCCAATAAGTTCTTCTCTTTTATATTTTGATATATCACAGAAAAAATCATTTGCAAAGGTAATATTACCTTTTAAATCGGTTTTTGAAATAATAGCAACATTATCTATTGCGGCTAAATATCTTTCTAATTCTTCTTTTTGTTTTTCAATTATTTGATTTTGATTATATTTATGAGCATCTTTTATAACTTTTTTTACCATTATTGATATATCGATTGGTTTTATAAAATATGCAGTAACATTTAATTTAATTACTTCTAAAAGGTTATTTTCATCTGAGTAAGCAGTTGTAAAATAAAAAGGAATATCTTCATTGACAGCTCTAATATTTTTTAATAAGGATATGCCATTCATATTTGGCATATTAAGATCACTTATTATTGCATCTACTCTTTTATTTTCTAAAGTTAATTTATTAAAGATTTTTAAAGCTTCTACACCATCATTTGCAACATATACCTCTTTAAAAAAATCTTTAAATATTTCTTCAAAGTTTATTCGAACTTGTTCATCATCTTCAACATAAATAATATTATATATTTGTTCAGAAGTCCAATTAATATCATCATTCATAATTTTACCTTAAAAAATAATTATTATATAATATCAGATTTATATGTTAAAAAAGATAATTTCATAAATTTAAGAATGTAAATAACTAAATTTAGATATAAATAATCTTATATTTTAATATTGTCTAATTTATTTTGAATATATTTTTTAACATCACTATAATTTATAACTTCTTTGAAATCATCGAATTTACAACCTGATGCATTAGGATGTCCCCCACCATTTGCCAATTTTTGTGCAAGTAATCCAACATCTAAATTCCCATCTGCTCTAAAGCTTGCATTTCCTCTTTTAGAAACATCAATAAAAAAGTCATAGTCTTTATTAGCTTTCAAAAATGCATTTGCGGGAATTGAAATACCACCTAGAGTATAAGTTAAAACGCCTTTTTTATCTTGGAAGTTAATTGTAAGTTCATCTTTTATACTTGTAATAGAATTTACTAAATATTTTGCACTAAGATTATCTATTGTATCATCCTGTCCATCAAGATTTAAAAACTCTTTTTTTAAACTATGGATTGCACTATCTAACTTTATATTTCCATCAACTTCATTTAAATACATAGATGCTTTTTTTAGTAAATGAATTCTAAAGTCTCTATTTTTATTTGCAAAAAGAACATTATTGATTTCTCTTACATGAGAAACCATACTAAGTAATACTTTCCCAAATTCAAAATCTTTTTTATTGTCTTCTATCCAAATATCAATTGCATTTATTGCATTTACAAGAGGCTCTATCCAAGTTTGGGATTCATTTTCAAATGCATTATAATTTTTTACAAAATAGTCATATGTGATTTTTGTAGCACATCTTGAAATATCTAAAAAGTACCAATCATACTTGTCAGCACAACTTTGACCTGTAGCATGATGATCTAAAAGTTGAAGTTTAATTTTATAACCATCTTCATTTAATTTTATTACTTCATTGTTTAAATATTTTGATTCAGCATTTGTTAGATTCACATCAGTTATTAAAAATAGTATTTCATCTTTTATCTCTTCATTTTTAATGTGTTCTATAAAATGAATAATACTTTGTTTTACTTCTAGTCCATAATTTGCATTTAAGTAGTAACTTTGGGAAAATATCTCTTTGGTTAAAAGTTGGCAACCATATCCATCTAAATCCGTATGAGAGATATGAAATAATATCATTGAGCGATGTCCTTTAGTGTTAATTCTTCTAAAAATTCATTTATCTTACCTTGGAGATTATTTAATAAAGGCCAAATAGAGCACAAGCTTCCAGAGTCACTAGGGCATGATTCCATTGATGGGGCACATTCAAAGACTGAAGGAATTTTTTCTTCAGCTGCAGCCGTTATTGAAAATATAGTAAGTTGATCATAAGGTTTGGCAAGAATAAATCCACCATTTACACCTCTTTGTGATATTACTATTTCATTTTTGGCTAAATTTTGCATTATTTTGGCTAAAAAAGATTTGGGGATTCTTAATTCTCTTGATAATTCATCCACATTTTTTGCTTTATCGCTTTTAGCAATAGAGATTAGAGAAAGAAGTGCGTACTCACTTTTTTTAGTCAATAACATCTTTGATTGATTCCTTTTTTAAAATTTTTCTATTTTACAAGAAAGAGTATTAATAATCATTATACAGTAAAATTAATTTTTTTATTTAAAAAAAAAGGGTTGTAACTAAAAAGTTACAACCCTTTTTAAAGTTAAGCAAAGTAAATTACTTAGCTCTGATTCCTAAATCTGCAACTAATTCAACAAATCTAGCATACTCAGTATTTCTAAGATATTTTAATAATCTTTTTCTTTTTCCAACCATTTTTAAAAGACCTAATCTTGATGAGTGATCTTTTTTATTGATTTTTAAGTGTTCAGTTAAAACTCTGATTTGCTCAGTTAAAATTGCAACTTGAACTTCACAAGAACCTGTATCTTTTTCATCTCTTCTGTATTTTTCGATAATACTGTTTTTTACTTCCTGATCTAAAGCCATAGAAGACCTCCTAATAGGTATACTAATCTCACTTCAATTGAAATGGACGCGAATTATAGTGAACTTATATTTAAATCTTGTTTAAGATTATACATTTATACAAAATTAAAACTTAATTCTTACTCCTGTATAAAAAAATACTCCAACATTTACACCAATATCTTCTTCTAATTGTTTATCAAAAATATTATCTACTCCACCATAAATAGCTAAAGTTTTATTTATATCATAATTTATTCCAATATCAACTAATGAATAATCTTCTGCCTTAGTTGTATTTTGGTTATTTGTATATTGCTCGCCAATATACCTAAGAGATAAATTCGTTGTTAAGTTTGGTATTATTTGATAATTTAACCCTAAAGAAGCTGATAAATCAGGTGTAAATAAGAGTTCTTTATTTGTATTTTTATCTTCTGTATTTAAATAAGTTAAATTAAAGTTTAAGTCACTATTTTCATTAATAATGTAGGCAATATTTAATTCAGCCCCTTTTATATCAACTTTCTCTAAATTTTCTGAAGTGTAATATTTTGCATTACCTGTTCCATATGAAGCAAGTTCTATTTTATCGTCTATTTTTGTATTAAATAAAACAATTTCTGAGAAAAGATTTTCTAATTTATTTGATAATGCTATTTCAAAAGTTTGCGATTGTTCAGGTTTTAAATCATAAGCTTTTGTTTTTGGTCCAAAAATTACATCTGATCCAAATCTTTTCCCATCTTTATATGAAGGCGAAACCACATATAACTCTGCAATATCAGGTGCCCTGTATCCTTGTGCATAATTTACTCTAAGATTTGTTTTATCATTTAGTTTCTGTACTAATCCTGCTTGAAAAGTAACTTTATTTTCTGCATTTGATATATTGTCATATCTTGCACCCATAGTTGCATTTAAGCTATCTGTGATTACCATTTCGTCTTGAATAAATAGTGACTTATATTTTACAACTTTTGTGACAAATTCACTTGAACTTGCATCTATATTTATTGCACTTGAATCTCTTGTTTCTTTTCTATATTCTAGGCCAGTTGTTATAATATTTGAATCATTAAAAAGATAAGTCAAATTTGATTCTAAAGTATCAATGGTAACATTTGCACTAAATTTCTTATTAACAGGTCCAGTGAAATTAATAGGCGTGGTTTCATTTCTTTTTTTATAATACGATCTATATACCGTTGTTTGTCCAGATAAATTATTTGATATTTGATATTTAAAATCAGATGATACATCGATTCTTTTATTATTATCTTCAGAATTAACAGGAGTATTTTTAATCAAGCCACCTCCTGAAAACTTAGCACTTCCTAGATACTTTCCTTTTCTGTTTTCATTTAAATAATTTACGTCTAACCCTAAAGTTATTTTATCATTTAAATCTTTTTCTACTCTTCCCCCAATATTATTTACAGTTCCTTCATCTATATATGTTACTTTACTAGAACCACTAATTCCATTTTGCGGGTTTCCATTCAAAATTACGCCTGTTGATGGATTTGTTGCAACTTGTGAATATGATTTATTTTTACTATAAGATGTTGTATTTATTATTGATCCAAAAAGTTTATATCTAACTTCATTTGTTACTCCACGTGTTGTAAAGTTTACATTTTTTTCTTTAGATTTACCTTGCCCACTTTGTCCATATTTCATATCAATCGTTGAACCGTTTGTTTCAATTTTTTTTGTAATGATATTGATTACTCCTCCAATGGCATCCGAACCATAAAGGGTAGACATAGAACCTTTGACGATTTCAATTCTCTCAATCATTGAAGTTGGTATTCTATTCAACTCATAAGGTCCTTCCGTTTCACCAGATAACCTTTTTCCATCAACTAAAATCAACGTTCCATTTGCTCCTGCTCCTCTAATTGATATAGAAGCTTTTGAAGCTGAACTAGGATGAGGAAATCTTCCAAATTGTGCATTTATTGAAGGTATTTTTTCAAATACATCTTTTAATGTCGAAGCTGCTATTCGTTCAATATCTTTTTGAGTAACTATTATAACAGAAGCACTGACACCTTCAATGTTTTTTTCAGTTTTTGTAGCTGTAGTTACAGTTACATCCTCTAAAATAGTACCAGCAAAACTATTTTGAAATAAAGCCAAACTTGTTATTGCTGAGATTAAAATTATTTTTTTCATTTTTGTCCTTTTATTGATAATATAAATTTGAATTAGGGATTTCTCCACCTATTGATTTTGGCTCACTTTTTTTTAAGATATTAAAGAAAAAGTCTAACTCCTCTTTTGCATCAATTGCTTTTATGCTTTCAAATGAAATATGAGCAATGGAGTCTGCTAAGCCTTTTTCTTCTAACATAGGAAGTTCTTTTACTATTAACTTTGAAGCTTCAATGGAATTTTGTTTGTACCATTCAAGTGATTTTGAGTACTCTTCTAAGAATCTATTTATTAATTTTTCTTTTCCTTTTGTATCTCCTATGTAAGCAATTCCTGCTTGTGGTAATTTAGCTTTTGTCGCAAATAGTTTTCCCCACTCTTCTTGCAAATCAACACTCCTATACAAATCAGGGGCAACAACACTTATAGGAAAAGATTTTGTTTTTCTCAACGCTATTGAAATGGCAGGTTCAGCTAATAAGGCATGATCAACTCTTCTTAAAATTAGCATTTGCATAGCATCAATTGGACTTGACACATATCTTAGTTTAAAATCTTTTTGAGGGTCTAAACCAGATTTTTTTATCAATTCTTTTAAAACAATATCCGGCATATCGGCTCGAAAAGGAACCGCAATCTCCTTTCCTTTAAAATCTTTTAATGTTTTTAAATCAGGATTTCTACTTATCATTCCTAATATTCCCCAAATAGAGACATTTAAAAGTTTTATATCTACACCTTTGTTGTATAAATTTGCAGCAACATTTGTAGGAATTGCTATAAAATTTATATCTTTACTTAAAATCAAAGCTCTTAGTTCATCTGGATTTTTCCAAATAACAAACTTGATATTTATTCCCATATCTTTTAGTGATTGGTTGTTTGCCATATGTATTATGGGGTGAGATACACTTGCAAATGGACCAGCCACTTTTATTATTATTTGTTTATTTATTTCACTTGAAAATAAAGAAACAGCCATAACTAACACACTTAATAATTGTTTCATATATACTCCTTTGAATACGTAAATTTTATTTTAACCGGGTATGCCATCAGCTCTTTTATTGACTAAAAAAGGAAAAAACATTTTCATATAAATCATAAAAGGAATGGCCCAAAGAATGGAAGAACTGATGTATATCATCATTGAGAACTCTTCATAAAAAGGTATAAAACTTCTGATTATTGTTGATAGAATTATTAAAAAAACTCCAAGATTTAACCAAAAGTTAGTAAACAGTTCTCTTCCAGTATGCACTGTTGAAATAACAACCATCACTATGAAAAAGACTATTCCAAAAACTCCAGTTGTCAAAAAATGTCGAAAATGATTTAAAGCATATATGCCTTCATTGAGATAATCAAATCCCAAAAGCCCATAACCAATCGCCATCAAAACTAAAATACTCATCAAATAAACAACAAAAGGTTTAAATAAAATATTGTTATCTTTTAAAATAAAATCATTTAAAATATTCAAAATAGCTGCTGCACTTGCAAAGGCAAAATAACCTAAAATATTATTGTGAGGATAAAAAAATTCTACAAAGCTGTACAGAATTACACAAAAAATAGCAAGATTGTATCTTGGTGATCTGGCATAAAAGGTTTCATCAATTCCTTCTTGTTCTAATAACTCATTGATAGCTTCCATATTAACTCTACGAAGAGCCAATAAGATTAAAACCATAAATAATCCAAGAGATAAAAGCATAATTGAATGGGTATCAAAAGAGATGAAGCCTGCAGAACTTGCAAAAAATAAGGTTTGAGTTACAATCAAAGAGACAAGTGAAAAGCCAAGGGAAATATGCCTTTTTGTAATATCAGCAAAAAGAGGTTTTATCACAAGTGCAGTAATATAAATAAGTAAAGATATATTTATAAAACCGACAAAATAAATACCCAAATAATCCATACACCAAAAACTGATTCTCCCTACTATCCATAAAAGAATAATAAATGCTAATTTTTTCCCAACAATAGGAATGGTTCCAGGAAATAATTCAGGAGCACCCGTTAGAAAAAAAGCTACAATTCCAGCACTTCCTATTCCAAATATCATTTCATACATGTGCCAGCCAAGAAGGTCAGTTATAAAAGGAAGAGAAATATACCCAGCAAACACAAAAGACCATAATATGATTGAAACTACAATATAAGGAGCAAGAACTAAAAACATAGGTCTAAAGGCATATGCCAAATAAGAAGGATATTCTCCTTTTGGATAGTGCGTATAATGATTTGTTGCGTATTGTTTTTTTGTTTCTTCTGTCATTTTAATTCCAATTCAAATGTATTTATAATAGTTTCATCACTTAAAAGTTTTGCTGTTTGTTCATACACAAAAGTATTGTCTCTTAGATTTTTAGGATAATTAAACATGAAACTTTTAATGATATGACCTACAGGTTCAGCTTTTAAAACAAGCACCTCATCACTTAGTTTTATCGCTTCCATCAAATCATGTGTTATAAAAAGAATGCTTAACTCTTTCTCTTCTATTATTTGAAGCAATAAGGATTGTAACTCTTTTTTTAATCCAATATCTAAAGCAGAAAAAGGTTCATCTAAAAAAAGTAAAGTTGGATTTGTCACAAGTGCTCTTGCAAATGAGACTCTTTGTTTCATCCCTCCACTTAAATCTTTTGGAAATTTATAAAAATCATCTTTTTCTAAACCAAATTTTAAAGCAATTTCTTTTGCCTCTTTTTCTCTTTTATCTTTTGCCATACCTTGTGCTTTTAATCCTAGAGCAATATTATCAATGACATTTTTCCAAGGAAGAAGTCTTGCTTCTTGAAAAGCAAAAGAAGAACTGTTAAAACTGTTTTTTATCTTTCCCGTTTCAAGTGTCAATAATTTTGCACAAAGATGCAGTAAAGTTGTTTTTCCACCACCACTGGGTCCTACTATTGATATAACTTTTCCTTTTTTTAAAGTAAAACTTATATCTTTTAAAATATCACTGAAACCAAAAGAGTGTGAAACATTTTGAACTTTTAACTCTTCTATTATCTCCATGACTCAACCTCTCTTTTTATAGGCTCTAAAATAAGATATTCAATGAAGAGTAAAGTTCCAATCATAATTACAACTAAAGCTAAAGCAGTTGGCGTATCAAGTTGACTTCTTGCAATTGCTAAAGCAGAACCTATTCCATCATTTGCAGATAATAATTCAGCCATAACAACAATTTTCCAAGCCATACCTAAAGCTCCAATCCATGCTGGAAAAATATAAGAAAATATATGAGGGAAATATAAATCAAACAGTTTCATTTTAAAAGGAAGATGAAAACTATCAGCCATCTGTTTTAAATCTCCTTCAAGAGTTCTTGTTCCTTGTAAAGCACCTATAAAAATAATAGGAAAAGAAGCTACAATTACAGTAAAAATAACAGTCATATCTCCCATTCCAAACCAAATCATTGCTAAAACTATCCAAGCTATTGGTGGCATCCCCATAAGAATAGTAACTATTGGTCTGCTCATCATTGAAGTTGTTATAAAAAGCCCGGAAAGTAACCCTAAAAGTGTTCCAAAAAATAAAGATATAGAAAACCCGATAACAGCTCTTTTTGTAGTAATTAATATCTCATTTAACATGCTTTCATTTTTTAACATCTCAGAAAGAGTCAAAAATGTCTCTTTTGGACTTGGTAATATTAAATTTCCGTATATTTGATTTCCCATATCCCAAAAGACAAGAAACAAAAATATAGATGAAATAGCACCCCAACCACTCCACAAATAAGAGGGGAAATCTTTTATAATCTTTATGAAAAAGTTCATTTTTTAATCCAATTTTTATTTAATTTCCTAACTATACTAATATCAATAATAATTATCATTGATATAAATCAATACTTTTAATTATTTTTGATAAAATAAAAATTTAGAAAGGTTTTAATTATGAATATTATAGATTTTGAAAATATACATGTGAGTTATGACGATAAACTTATATTAAAAGAACTCAATTTGAAAATAGAAGATAATCAGCATTGGACAATTTTAGGGGCAAATGGTAGTGGTAAATCTACCCTTATAAAACTAATCTCTTCTCAAATTCATCCAAGACAAAATTATCCACATAAAAAGTTAATCTTAGGAAAAGAAAGATACTCACTATTTGATTTAAGAAAAGCTATGGGAATAATCACAAATGATTTACATAATCATTTTTATGATCAAGGAAATTTTTTGACAGGATATGAAGTTGTACTTAGTGGATATTATAGTTCAATTGGAGTATTTGAACATCAAGATTTCACCCAAGAACAACATGACAAAGCAAATGAGATTTTGGAATACCTTGAAATCACTGACTTAAAAGATAAAATTGTAGCAAAAATGAGTACAGGACAACTTAGAAAATGTATCATTGGACGAGCTTTAATTCATGATCCAAAAGCTTTTATTTTAGATGAACCAACAGTTGGACTTGATATAAAAGCCCAATTAAACTTTATAAAACTATTAAGAAAACTAAGCCAAAAAGCAAATATTATTTTAGTAACACATCATCTTGAAGAGATTTTTGAAGAGATTACCCATGTGGCATTAATAAAAGATGAAACAATATTTAAACAAGGTAAAAAAGAAGATATTTTAACTTCAGAAAATATCTCTAATACTTTTGGATTAAAATTAAAAATCAATTCATCAAATAGTAGATATTTTATTCAAGAAGTATAAAAAGAGCAAAAGCTCTTTTTATGATTTGAAATCCATTGAAGATATTATTCCAGATGTTCCATCTTCTCTTACAAATATTGAGTTAGATTTTAAGTACGCTAAACTTTCATTTACTGATTTGTTATATGCCATTCCAGCTTTTGTATCATTTAAATATATAGCACCTATTCCTGTTTGTCCTAAGGCAATAAGTTTATCTTCTCCACTTTCATTTTTAGTCCAGATTTGTAACTTATCAAATATTGGGTCATTTTCATCTATCCAATTGTTCCCATCACTATCGTATTCGCTTAATTCTCCAAAACCATCATTTGAAGAAGGTCCAAATAGTTCTGTACCATTATCTATTGTTCCATTTCCATCTTTATCAAATACTAAAAATCCATTTCCATCTTTTAAAAGTGGTAGTTCTTTTTCATCCCCATCACTATTAATATCAAAATTGAAACACATTTTGTCGCTTATGCTATCAAAAGCAGTAGATGCACAATCATATTGAATAACTAAGGGATCCATAAAATGTGTCTCTTCAAATTTTAGTGTTTCACTATGTTTTTCATAAAACTCTTTTGAATAAGATAAATCTAAATCGATATTTATATCTTTATCTTTAGTTTTAATTGTAGCTTGCGAATTAAAAGATATAGAATCACTTCTATAATACTCATGTGTAGTTTCTATGGATACTGTTCTTTTCATCAACATCTTAGGTATGCCTGCTGTAGGATCTGTAGGCTCAGAAGAACCCGTATTTTTGCATTTTAAGTCATTTAAGTTTTTAAAATCGACTTTTTTATTTCCACCTAAAAATGCTTGAAGAATCATTTCTAATATTATTCTTGTAACATCTTCATATGGCTTTACTAATGCTTCTGTTTGTTCTATATTTTCGATAGCATCAACTTTTTCGAAACCATCTGATTCAAGACTTTGGTTTTTTTCATTTACATCTAATAAACCTAATAACTCATTTCTAAAATCTACTTTTGACTGACTTACCATTTCATAAGAACTCATAGTTTCTGAGCTCATTTCAACTTTTGAAGACTCTATTATCATAATAACTCCTTTTTCAAATATAGTTATTATCAATGATAGTATTATTTGAATATAAAAAGAAGAGAAAAGAGATGCAAATAATAAATAATATTATTTATTATTTGCATTTTTATTTAATGTAAAGAAATGAATAGTTAAGTTTATCACCCACCAGTTTCATAAAAAGCGCGTGTTGAGATTTCTGAATTTTCTGACCATTTGTTTTTTTCGGGTTTATTTAACAATACATCTTTTAAAATAGCTGCAGCTTTATCAATGTCATTATTTTGAATAGCCTCTTTTATACTTTGAGAATCTTCAAAATATAAACAAGGTATTAGAATACCGCTTGCGGTAAGTCTTATTCGATTGCAATTGGCGCAAAAATCATCTTTGTGTGGTTCTATAATTCCAAATACATAACCATCATCCATAATATAATCTTGAGAAGGAGAGGTGCCGCTTCGTTCCTGTTTTTCAAATTTGTATTTAGTTTTTAAGATATTTTGAATTTGGGTAGAGTCATATCCTTTAGCTCCATCTTTTGCATGATTATTTTCCATAAACTCTATAAATCTGACATTATAACCTCTAGTTTTACAAAATTCAACTATATCACAAAGTTCATTATCATTTATATTTTGCATAGGAACGCAATTTATTTTGATTTTAAGTCCTGCTTTGTGCGCAGCTTCAATGCCTTTTAAAACTGTTCCTAATACATCTTTTTGGGCAATCTTTTGTGCAACTTCTGGTTTTAAGCTATCCAAAGAAATATTTAATCTTTTTAATCCTGCATCTGCTAATTTTTGTGCAACTTTAGGAAGCAAATATCCATTTGTAGTTAAAGCTAAATCAATATCATCTTTATATTCAGATATCATTCTTATAAAATTATCTAAACCTTCTCTTAAAAGTGGTTCCCCACCTGTAATTCTTACTTTTTTAACACCACTATCAATACAAACTTTTATAAATTTAAATAATTCTTCGTATGATAAAAGTTCTTCTTTAGGAACCCAAGAAAATGGTTTTTCTGGCATACAGTATTGACATCTAAAGTTACATCTTTCAGTTACTGATACCCTTAAATAGTCAACTACTCTTCCATGTCCATCTTTTAACATTTGCACACCTCAACGCACCAAAAAAAATGGCACTTAATATAAAATTTCGTTAGCTTATTATAAAATTCCTTAAATAAAAAGTACACAAGGAATTTAGTGGACAAAATAAAGACTATTACTCAATTAGACTTTTTTACGCAATTAAAAGAAGAGGAAATTAAAGAATTAGCGACAATATCTAACTTAATTACTTATCCTAAAGACTCAATACTTTATTATGAAGATGAAATAAAAGAAAATATTCTTTTTTTAGTTAATGGCCTTATAAAAATATACAAATTTGATAAATTTGGGAATGAGATATTCTTATATCATATTTACAAAAACTCAATGATTTCTGAATTAACTTCTGTAAATAATAGCAATATTTATTGTTTTTCAAATGCAGAATTTTCAGAGGATTCTATTGTTTTATCAATAAATTTTGAAAAGTTTAAAGAAATGTTTTTATCTAAAAATATTTTATCAATAAAACTAATTGAAACACTTCTAGAAAAAACTCACCAATTGCAATGTATAGTAAATAGAGAATTAGTTTTTGACTCAACAGCAAAAGTTGCTTTTATGATTTACAATGATCTTGAACTGTTCAATAAACTAAAAAGGCAAGAGGTATCTTTTATGTTACATATTCAGCCAGAAACACTTTCAAGAGTTTTAAAAAAGCTTACTAGAAATGGTTCTATTAGTATTGAAAAAAGTGATGTTATAGTTTTAAATAAAGAACAATTAGAATCAACCTTTAGAGGAGTTGGGATTTGAAAACAAATAAAATAAGTACAAAGATAAAATTATTAGGTGCTTTATTTATAGTATTAATGGCTATGATAATTTTTACTACCGTATATTTAAATGATAGAAATAAAAAAGATGCATTGATTATGAATATTGTAGGAAAAGAAAGGATGCTTACACAAAAGATATCAAAAAATATTTTTTATCTTTATTACACGAAAAAAACAAACTTTTCTGAATTAAATAGTGCAAGTGATGAATTTATTAAAAATCTAGATTCATTAAAAAATGGAAATAAGTTAATAGGTATTTCACCTGTTCCCAATGATAAGATTGGACAACAAGTATATAAAGTGGAGATTTTATGGAAAGAATTCTTTCACAATATAGAAGAGTTTAAGAAACTACAATTAAAAAATGATGAATCTAGTTTAAAACTTTTAGCTTCTATAGTTGAAACAGTTTATAATACCAATAATAATTTACTTCAAGAAGTTGATAACTTAGTTAGCATGTACACAGTTTATACAGAAAATAAAACTATTCTAATCAAAAACTTCCAATACATAGCTGCCTTTTTAATAATAATATTAATAGTATATAGTTTTATTCAACTAAAAAGTATTGAAGAAAATGCTAATAAGTTTTTAGAATTTTCAAAAAAAATAGCTAATGAAAGTAATGAACAACTAACACCTATTTCTATTGATGTAAATGAAAAAGAGATTTTAGATGTAACTGATACTTTTAATTGTTTTATTAATAAAATAAATTCTGCTATGAATGATTCAGCTGTTGCTATGCAACATTCACAAAATGCAAGTTCTAAGCTTGAAGAGATAACAGATGAATTTGACAAAGTATTAGATGAACTTGAAAACTCTTCAGATGTAAATAGAGCAATAAATAAAAGTGAAGATATAATTATTCAATCTACAGAAGATTTAATTAATTCAACAAAAAAACTTCAAGAATTAAGAAATGAATTAAATAATTTAGTCATTGGGCGAAAAACAAAAATATAGATATAAAAAAGGCAATATGTGGGAAAAGTTTATTTAACAGGTGCAGGTCCTGGTGATCCTGAATTATTGACATTAAAAGCTATAAATGCAATAAAAAATGCAGATATCATAGTTTATGATAGATTAGTAAATAAAGAGATATTAGAATATGCAAAAGAAAATGTTGTTTTAAAATATGTTGGAAAAGAGAATAAAAAACACACTGTTCCCCAAAATGAGATAAATGAAATACTTTTTCAAGCCTCACAACAGTATGAAAATGTTGTTAGATTAAAAGGGGGAGATCCTTTTGTATTTGGTAGAGGAGGAGAAGAAGCAATTTACTTATTTGAAAGAGATATAAAGTTTGAAATAATTCCAGGTATTAGTTCCTCTGTTGCTGTTGCTTCATATGCTGGAATTCCAGTAACTCATAGGGGAATTACTACTTCTTTTAGAGTAGTAACAGGACATGAAACACCAAATAAAAAAATCTCACAAATAGAGTGGCAAACCTTTTTAAATGACGAAACAATTGTCTTTTTAATGGGATTACATAATATTGATTTAATTAGCTCAAAACTAATAAGTCTTGGAAAGGATAAAAATTACCCCTGTGCTGTTATTTC
This sequence comes from Arcobacter sp. F2176, assembly GCF_004116465.1. NCBI lineage: Bacteria > Pseudomonadati > Campylobacterota > Epsilonproteobacteria > Campylobacterales > Arcobacteraceae > Arcobacter > Arcobacter sp. F2176. The sequence continues at coordinate 128,935 of NZ_PDJV01000006.1, read as the reverse complement.
AAAAGGAACAACAAAAGAACAAAAAGTAGTAACTGGAACTTTAGAGAATATTGTTGAAAAATCAAAAGGTTTAAAATCTCCTGCAATAATAATAGTAGGAAAAGTTGTGAACTTAAGAGAACAGTTAAGATGGTTTGATTAAATTTATTTTATAGAAGAGATAAACTCTTTACTTTTTTTTCTTAGCATTTCCATTCTCTCTTCTCCTTTTGGCATAGTAGCTCTTAAGTTTTTCATATTTTTTAAAAAGCTTCCTACATTATTTGGAATAATCTTTTCCAAATATTTTTTTAATTCTTTTGAAAAAGAAGGAGAAGCTCCACTTGTGGAAATAGTAATTACTAAATCATCTTTTTTTATTATTGATGAGAAAGTAAAATCACACAATTCATAAATATCTACACAATTATATAGAATATTTTTTTCTCTTGTATGTTTGTAAATCTCCCTTTGAAGATTTATATCATCAATACAAGCAATTACAATGTGAAAATTTTCAATATCACTCTTTTCATATCTCTTTTTTAAAGTTTTTATATTAAGTTTTTCCAACTCATCACTTATATTGGGTGCAAGTACAACTATATTTTTTGTAAAATCTAACAATTTCTTTATTTTGCTTGTAGCAATTTTCCCTGCACCTATAACTAAAATTTTTTTATTTTCTAAATTTAAAGAGATAGGAAAATTACTCATTAATCTAACATCTCATAAGCACTATTTATATCATCAGCTTTATTTGCACAAAATAAGTGTAATGCTGCATTTAGTTTTGCTAATTTTTCTAAATCTGCACTTGGATTATTGATCTCTTCTATTGCTTCTTCTAATGTAATCTTTTCAAAAGTTTTATTGTAATTTATTCCATAATACTCTGGGTCTATAATAAACTCTTCAAGTCCATTTTGGGTTTTTAACCAAGCTTTTGATTTATTGAAAATCTCTGGTCTTCCCTCTGCTGCTTTTACTACAATAAATTTTTCATAGTTTGAAGCAAATATTTCACTATACTTTTCTACATAAGGTTTATGATACGCAGAAGTTAATGCAAATCTTGAATTTGCAGGATTAAGTAGTTTTTCCACAGTATTAAAAGCACTTCTTAATTTTAATATTCTTCTTAAATCAGTAATTGCACTTAGTTTTGGTAAGAATTCAGCTCTATCAAAATAATGAATATTATCATCAAGTTTTACATTTGTAGCAATATCTTTTATTGTAATACCACTTTTAGCTGGTTGCATAATATCACCACTTATAACAATGTCCAAATCAAACTTTTTTAAATACTTTCCAACAAGTGGGAAAAGATATGTTGCATCTGTTTTACCATCATAAGGAAATCCTAACTCTATAGAATTAGGAATATTTACTTTTTTGATATATTCATTACACACATCTAAAGTAGCTTTTAGTTCTGCATTTGTTTCAAGTCTTACTCTCCATCCTAATAAAAAAGCAACTATAATTTCATTTGACACTTCTTTATTTAAAATTTGCCTAATACAATCTTTCATCTCTTCTTGTGTTAATTCTCTATTTGATTTAGGTCCTGTTCCAACTGCTCTTATAAATGTATGAAAATCCATATAAACTCCAAAATATTATCTATCAAAATTTTTAATTTATTATAACAAAATATAACACAAAAGTAATAGGACAAAAAGACTCCTTAATTAAAACTTATAAAAATTGATTAGAGTCAAGGATTATGTTAATTTTAACGGTTAGAATTAGGAAGTTAGAAATTGACTTAAACTTTTCAAAGGAGATAAAATGACATTATCAAGAAGAGAATTCTTAAAAAGCTCTGCAGCAGCAAGTGCAGCAGCAGCTATTGGTATGAATGTACCAACTGCCCTTCAAGCTAAGGCAAATGAAGCTGAAGGTGGCTGGAGATGGGACAAAGCTGCATGTAGATTTTGTGGTACAGGTTGTGGGATTATGCTTGCAACTAAAGGCGGAAAAATAGTTGCAGTAAAAGGTGACCCAGCAGCACCAGTAAACAGAGGACTTAATTGTATAAAAGGTTACTTCAATGCAAAAATTATGTATGGAGCAGATAGATTAAAACAACCATTATTAAGAGTTAACCAAAAAGGTGAATTTGATAAAAATGGTGAGTTTACACCTATTTCTTGGGAACGAGCATTTGATGAGATGGAAGTTCACATGAAAAAAGCTCTAAAAGAAAAAGGTCCAGAAGGAATTGGTATATTTGCAAGTGGACAATATACAGTTATGGAAGGTTATGCAGCTCAAAAAATGATGAAAGCTGGTTTTAGATCAAATGCAATTGATCCAAATGCTAGACACTGTATGGCAAGTGCTGTTGTTGGTTTTTACCAAACATTTGGTATTGATGAGCCAAGTGGTTGTTATGATGATATAGAACTAACTGATACAGTTGTATCTTGGGGTTCAAATATGGCAGAAATGCACCCTATTTTGTGGTCAAGAGTTACAGATAGAAAATTATCAAATCCTGATAAAGTAAAAGTTATAAATTTATCAACTTATAGACATAGAACCTCAGATTTAGCTGATACTGAAATTATATTTAAACCAAATTCAGACTTAGCATTGTGGAATTATATAGCAAGGGAAATTGTTTATAATAATCCAGAATCTATAGATTGGGATTTTGTTAAAAATAATATTGTATTTGCAGCAAGTCCTGTAAATATGGGTTATGGGATGAGAAGATCTGATGAAAAATCAATTGTTGAAGGTAAATATACGCAAAAAGAGATGGAAACTATCTCTAAAGAGATGCAAAAAGTTGTATCAAAAGATGAAGCACCAGCCTTAGCTCCTTATGGATATAAAGAAGGTGATATGATGGTTAACAAAAATGCCGGATTAAAACATTGGGAAATATCTTTTGAAGAATATAAAAAATTCTTAGAACCATATACTGCTGATTATGTTACACAAGTTTCAAAAGGTAATCCTGATGAATCAGATGAAGATTTTAAAAAGAAAATCAAAGAATTAGCTGATCTTTATATTGAAAAAAATAGAAAAGTTGTTTCTTTTTGGACTATGGGAATGAATCAACATACAAGAGGTTCATGGGTAAATACTCTAGCTTATAATGTACACTTTTTATTAAATAAACAAGCAAAACCAGGTTCGGGAGCATTTTCACTTACAGGACAACCAAGTGCTTGTGGAACAGCTAGAGAAGTTGGAACATTTGCACATAGATTACCAGCTGATATGATGGTAGCAAATCCAAAACATAGAAGTATTGCTGAAAAAGTTTGGGGAATTCCTCAAGGTACTTTAAATCCAAAAGGTCATCAAGACATTATGAAAATTCATAGGGACTTAGAAGATGGTTCTATGAAATTTGCTTGGGTTAATGTTTGTAACCCTTATCAAGATAGTGCTAGTGCATCTCATTGGATAAAAGCCGCAAGACAAATGGATAACTTTATTGTTACAAGTGATGGATATCCTGGGATTTCTGCAAAAGTGTCTGATTTGATTTTACCATCAGCTATGATTTATGAAAAATGGGGAGCATATGGAAATGCTGAAAGAAGAACTCAACATTGGAGACAACAAGTATTACCAGTAGGTGATGCTATGAGTGATACTTGGCAATGGCTTGAATTATCAAAAAGATTTACGGTAAAAGACTTATGGGGTGAACAATCATTATTAAGTACTGGTGGTAAGAAAAAACTTCCAGATGTAATAAATGAAGCTAAAAAAATGGGTTATGATGAAAATACAACTATGTATGAAATTTTATTTGCCAATGAAAAAGCGAAATCTTATAAAGCTGATTTAGAAGACCCAGTTCAAGCAGGATTTGATAACTCTGAAGTATTTGGAGATAAGAGAAATGTTGTAGGAAGTGATGGAAAAGTATTTGAAGGATATGGATTCTTTGTTCAAAAATATTTATTTGAAGAGTATGCTAGTTTTGGTAGAGGTCATGGACATGATTTAGCTGATTTTGATACTTATCACAAAGTAAGAGGACTTAAATGGCCAGTTGTAGATGGGAAAGAAACACAATGGAGATTTAATGTTAAATATGACCCATATGCAGCACATGCAGTAAAAGAAGCAGGTACAAATAATTCTCACGCTTTTTATGGAAAACTTGCAAAAGCACTTCCATTTGGAGATTTACAAGGTATTACAAATAAAGAGAAAAAACCTTTAATTAATAAAGCAAAAATATTTGCAAGACCTTATATGGATGCACCAGAAATACCAAATGAAGAGTATCCAGTATGGATGTGTACAGGAAGAGTTTTAGAACATTGGCACTCAGGAACAATGACTATGAGAGTTCCAGAATTATTTAGAGCAGTACCAGAAGCCTTATGTTATATGCATCCTGTTGATGCTAAAAAATATGATGTAAAACAAGGTGAATTAGCTTGGGTTGAATCAAGAAGAGGAAAAGTAAAAGCTAGAATTGAGACAAGAGGTAGAAATAGACCTTCAAGAGGTTTGGTTTTTGTTCCATGGTTTGATGAAAAAGTATTTATTAATAAAGTTTGTTTGGATGCAACTTGTCCAATGTCAAAACAAACAGATTATAAAAAATGTGCTGTAAAAATTTATAAAGCATAAAAGAAGAAAAAATGAATAATGATAGAAGAGAATTTCTTTTAAAAAGTGCAAGAACAGTAGGTCTTGTAGCTCTTAGTGGTCTTATTTGGAGTGCTTATGTTGATGAAGTAACTGCCTCTAAATTAATACTTAGACCACCTGGTGCTTTAAATGAAAAAGATTTTTTATCAACCTGTATTAAATGTGGTTTGTGTGTTGAAGCCTGTCCTTTTGATACTTTAAAATTAGCAAAACCAGGTGATAATAAGCCCCTTGGAACACCATTTTTTACTCCAAGGGAAATACCATGTTATATGTGTATTGATATTCCATGTGTTCCTGTTTGTCCAACTAATGCCTTAGATGAAAAGTTAGTTAGTACAAATGGAAAACTTGATATCAACAGTGCAAATATGGGAGTTGCTGTTATTGATAACCAAAGTTGTATTGCTTTTTGGGGTATACAATGTGATGCATGTTATAGAGCTTGTCCAATATTAGGTCAAGCTATTACTATTGAATATGAAAAAAATCAAAGAACAGGAAAACACTCTTTTATGAAACCTGTTGTTCATACAGATGTTTGTACTGGATGTGGATTGTGTGAAAGAGCATGTGTTACACAAAAAGCTTCAATTTTTGTCTTACCTAAAGAAATTGCCTTAGGAAAAGCCGGCGATTATTATGTAAAAGGTTGGGATGAAAAAGACCAAAAAAGAGTTAAAAATGCAAAAGAGATTAAAACAACAACAAAGATAAGTAAAGATAAAGCAATTGATTCTTTAAATGATATGGGAGATTTATTAGATGACTAATTTACTTTTAAAAAACCGATATCTTATTTTAAGAAGAGTAAGTCAAATATCAATTATGACTTTGTATATCTTTGCAAATATTTATGGAATAACAATTTTACAAGGGAATTTAAGTTCATCATTATTATTTGAAACAATTCCTTTAAGTGATCCATTTGCTGTTTTACAAATGCTCTTTGCAGGTGCGTTAGTATCAATAAATATAATTGTAGGTGCATCAATAATAACACTATTTTATTTTTTTATTGGAGGAAGAGTTTTTTGTTCATGGGTATGCCCTGTTAATATAATAACTGATTTAAGTTCATTTATTAGAAGAAAATTAAGATTTGACACTGTACAAAAAAAACAACCAGCTAGTAGAAATATGAGATATTGGGTTTTAGCTCTAAGTTTAATACTATCAACTATCTTAGGTGTAAGTGCTTTTGAATTCATTTCACCTATATCTATGGTTCATAGAGGTTTAGTTTTTGGTCTTGGATTTGGCTGGGCTGCAATGCTTATCATTTTCCTTTTTGATCTTTTTGTTTTAAAAAATGGATGGTGTGGTCATATTTGTCCTTTAGGTGGATTTTATTCACTTGTAGGAAAATATAGCTTTTTAAGAGTTACTCATAATCATGTTAAATGTACTGAATGTATGAAGTGCAAAGAAGTATGTCATGAGAACCAAGTTTTGTCAATGATAGGAAAAGAGTCAATCCCTGTTCTTTCAGGAGAGTGTACTAATTGTGCTAGATGTATTGAAGTTTGTGAAGATGATGCTTTAAATTTTTCAATAATTAATAGATTAGCAAAAAAATAGGAGAAAAAAATGAAAATTACTAAAATAACTTTAGGATTAGCAACAATAACTGCAATATTTGTTACAGGTTGTGCTATTGCTCAAAAAACTTATTCAGAAGAGTCTTTAGGCTTAAGAAAAGTAGATATTTATACTGAAAAGAGTATTGTTCCAGATAAAACAGATTATGCTAAAGCAGCAGCTGGAACATCAACAAAAATTGATAGAGCATTTGAAAATGCTCCACCAATGATTCCCCATGATGTTGAAGGAATGTTACCAATAACTATAGATAATAATCAATGTATTATGTGTCATGATCCAGCAATTGCAGAATCAATGGGAGCAGTTCCTGTACCAAAAACACACCTTACAGATTTTAGACCGAAAACTTCTTTATCTGAAAATGGTAGAATTGTAAAAGATGGTAAAATGATTGTAAATACAAGTGACTTAAAACTTCCAGAACAAAAGAGTTTAGGACATTTGGCAGGGGCAAGATTTAACTGTAGTCAATGTCATGCACCTCAATCAGAGACAAAATTAATTGTAGGAAATAATTTCAAAGCTGATTTTAGAGAAAGCGGTGAAAAAAACTCATCAAATTTAATCAAAAATATAGATGAAGGTGTAAAATAAATTATGAAAAGAAGAGAGCTATTTAGCTCTCTTGCTTCATCATTTAAAAATAATGAAAAGCAAGAGAAAGTAATTCGTCCACCATATTATAATAATGAAGCACTCTTTTTAAGTGAGTGTATCAAATGTGAAGGATTGTGTGCTAACTCTTGTGAAGTAAATATAATAGTAATACAAAAAGACAAAACTCCAAAACTAGATTTTACAAATAGTGGATGTACTTTTTGTGATGAGTGTGTAAAAGTTTGCCCAAGCGAAGTTTTAAAACTTGAATATAAAAAAAATATATCTGCAAAAATAGAAATAAATATTTTAGAATGTCTAAGTTGGAATCAAACCATGTGTTTTTCTTGCAAAGACCCTTGCCTTGATGATGCTATAAAATTTTTAGGAATGTTTCGACCACAGATAAGTGAAAATTGTACCTCTTGTGGATTTTGTTTAAAAGTTTGCCCAACAAATGCGATAAAGATAGGATAAGAATGAATACTGTAAAAATTTTACTTATACTTTTTATGATATCTTTTTTAAATGCAAATGAAATAATGCCAACAAAAATAGTGAACATAAGTGCAGGAGCAACTGATTTAGTTATAAATGATAATAAGTTATTTGTTTCAACAAGTGCTGGAAGAATAAACATCTTTAACTTAAAAGATTTCAAATTAATTTCAAATATTACAATTCCTCAAGTAAAAGATTTTATAGGAGAAACTAATGACAGTAAAATATACTCAATTGATGTATTAAAAAATAAAATTTTAATTTTATCTCAAGGAGAAAAAGGGGCAAGAAAAATTGATATTTATGAAAATGGAAAGTTAAGTACTATTGTTCCGGATACAAAACATTTATTTATTGCACAAGCTAAATTTATAAATGAAAATGAAATTATATTTTCACTTTTAAGTAATGAATTACTCTTATATAATATAAATGAAAAAAAAATTATATACAATAAACAAATGAGCCAATCAAAATTTTCTTATTTTGCACTAAATGAAAATAAAAAAAAGATTATAATTGCAGATGAAAGCGGAAATTTAAAATTATGTGATGTTCAAACAGGGAATTTACTGAAAACATACAAAGGTAAAAATTTGGACAATGTCTTTCAAGTTGATTTCAAAAATGGGAAAATTTTAACTGCTGGACAAGATAGAAGAGTTGTATTTTACTCAAAAAATGATGCATTTTATAAAGAATCAAGTTTTTTAATTTATTCTTGTGCTTTAAATTCAAAAGCAACCCTAGCCGCTTATTCATCAAACGAAAACAATGATGTAACTATTTTTGATACTTCATCAAAAAAAGATTTATGTCAATTAAAAGAGAATAAAATGACACTTACTAAAATTTTATTTATAAATAACAATGAAATTTTAGTTGCCAGTGACAATGACAAAATAAACTATTACAAAATAAAGGAATAATATGAACATTTCAAGTATAGTAGTTCAAACACTACCAAAACATTTAGACCAAGTTATAGAGGATTTAAAAAACTGCAAAGCTTGTGATTACCATATGAATGATGAAAAAGGAAGAGTTATCATCACTATTGAAGGAAGTAGCGTTAAAGAAGAATTAGAAAAGTTAAGAATAATAGAGGCAATTCCTAATGTTATGAGTGCTGATATGCAAATGGCTTATAGTGAAGATGAACTTGATGAAAATATAAAAGTATTAAATAACTCAGATGCTGTTCCAAGTATGTTAAAAGATGATAATGTTGATCCAAGAAAAATTGTTTATAATGGAGATTTAAAGAAAAAAGACTTATATAGTTTCTCAAAACATCTAGAAGATAAAAAGTAAATTTACTACTTTTTATCTTTTATTCCTCTATCAAAATTACTGAAAAAACTATCTCACACACAAATTTATTTTTAAATAAAATTAAAAAAGCTATCAATTTATTAAAAGTGGTTAAAAAATATACAGCTCTGCTACTCTTTTGCTATGCAATTCTAGTAGAATTTTCTATGAATTAAATTTCAATTTACACTAAACAAAAGGATTAGAAATGAAACTATTAAAGACACTATCTTTAAGTATAGCTGCGCTAGCGATTGCATCGACTGTATCATCTGCTGATACATTAGATACAACTATGAAAAATGGGAAATTAAGTTGTGGACTAAACACAGGGCTTCCAGGTTTTGCTGCTCCTGATTCAGATGGGGTTTGGAAAGGTATTGATGTTGATGTTTGTAGAGCAGTTGCTGCTGCTGTTTTAGGGGATGCATCAAAAGTTAAATATGCTCATTTAAATGCAAAAGAGAGATTTACTGCCCTACAAAGTGGTGAAATTGATGTACTAGCTAGAAATACAACTTGGACAGCTACAAGAGATACTTCATTAGGTTTAAACTTTACAGGTGTAAATTACTATGATGGTCAAGGTTTCTTAGTATCAAAAAAATTGGGTGTTAAATCTGCAAAAGAATTAAGTGGAGCAACTTTTTGTATCCAAGCTGGAACTACAACTGAGCTTAACTTAACAGATTACTTTAAAGCAAATAAAATGGATTATACTCCAATTACATATGATACATCAGCACAATCAATTCAAGGTTTTGAAGAAGGAAGATGTGATGCTTTAACTTCTGATGCTTCTCAATTATATTCATTAAGAACTCAATTAAAAGACCCAAATTCAGCAATTGTACTTCCTGAAATTATTTCAAAAGAGCCTTTAGGCCCTGTTGTAAGACAAGGTGATGACAAATGGTTTAACATCGTAAAATGGACTGAAATTGCAATGTTAAATGCAGAAGATTTAGGTGTTAATTCTAAAAATGTAGATGAAATGTTAAAAAGTCCAAATCCAAATATCCAAAGACTTCTTGGAGTAACTGGTGATATTGGTAAAAATCTTGGGTTAGATCCAAAATGGGCATACAATGTAATCAAACAAGTTGGAAATTATGGTGAATCATTTGATAGAAATGTTGGTAAAGATTCTCCTTTAAAAATTGAAAGAGGATTAAATAAACTTTGGAAAGATGGTGGTCTTCAATATGGAGCACCTATTAGATAATCTAAGTAAACTATTTACAAAAATTATTTAATAAAAAAAGAGGGGAAGAATAACTTCCCCTTTTTTAATTATAAGGTGAAAGAATGAAAGAACACAAAAAAATAGTAAAAGGCGTCGCTTTTTACAATAATCCAAAGATTAGAGCAATTATTTATCAAATATTAGCTTTAACAATGATATTTTTATTTACATATTATGTTTTACACAATATGTTTGTTAACATCGAAAAACGTGGGATTAATACAGGATTTGACTTTTTAGGTAATGAAGCTGGATTTGGTATCATATCAACACTAATTTCTTATACAGAATCAGATACTTATGCAAGAGTATTTGTAATTGGAATATTAAATACACTCTTAGTATCAGGTATTGGTATATTCTTTTCTTCAGTAATTGGACTATTAGTTGGAATTGGTAGATTATCAAAGAACTTTATGATTTCTAAACTTTGTTTAGTATATGTAGAGACATTTAGAAATATTCCAATACTCTTACAAATACTATTTTGGTATAATGTTGTATTAGCCGCACTCCCAGGTCCTCGACAATCAATGTCTTATATGGATGCATTTTTCTTAAACAATAGAGGATTATATATCCCTAGACCTATTTTAGAAAGTGGCTTTATTTCTGTTATTATTGCATTTTTTATTGCCATTGCAGGTGTTGTTTATCTTGCAAAATGGGCAAAAAAGAAACATGATGAAACAGGAGAAGAATTTCCAGTTTTTTGGACTTCTTTAATTATCTTAATTGCAGGACCTATTTTAGTTTACTTTATTAGTGGTTCACCTGCATCACTTGAATATTCACAACTTAAAGGCTTTAACTTTGTAGGTGGTTGGACAATGACTCCTGAACTTTTAGCTTTATCTTTTGCATTAAGTATTTATCCAGCAACTTATATAGCGGAAGCTGTAAGAGCAGGTATAGAAGCTGTGCCAAAAGGACAAAAAGAAGCTGCAAATGCATTAGGATTAAAAAACCATATTATTTTAAGAAGAGTTATTCTTCCTCAAGCACTAAGAGTTATTATTCCTCCTGTTATTAATCAATATTTAAATTTAATGAAAAATTCATCTCTTGCAACTGCAATTGGATACCCAGAACTTGTAACATTATTTGCAGGAACTGCATTAAATCAAGTTGGTCAAGCCATAGAAATAATTTTAATGACAATGGCTGTGTATTTATCAATTAGTATATTCATTTCTATTATAATGAATGTTATTAATGCAAAAATACAAATAAAGGAGAGATAATGGCAATTTATGAAAAACTAGAAACAAGACCCGCTCCTTTAGGAATAAGTGGACCTATTAAGTGGATAAAAGAAAATCTTTTCCCATCACCAATTAGTTCGATTCTAACTATTTTATCTCTTGTTTTACTTTATTATATTATTCCACCATTGTTAAATTGGATGATTTTTGATGCAACATGGACAGGAACAAAAGAAGAGATAACAAAACATGGGGCAAGATGGATTTTTATTTATGAAAAATTCAATCAGTTTATTTATGGTTTTTATCCAGAAAACTTATATTGGAGACCAAATCTTATTTTAGCTTTATTTGTAGCTTCAATAGTATTATTCAAAAAAATAAAACACATAAAAGTAAGAGCAAGTATACTTATTTTATTTCCTATTATTTCATACATATTAATTCACGGAGGATTAGGTTTAGAAGTTGTTCCAACAACAAAATGGGGTGGATTATTGCTTACTTTAGTTGTTGCATCTGTTGGTATTGTTGTATCTTTTCCTATTGGGATTATATTTGCATTAGGAAGACAATCGAACATGCCAATAATAAAAACAATAAGTGTTTTATACATAGAATTTATTAGAGGTGTTCCTTTAATTACTTTGTTATTTATGTCATCTGTAATTCTTCCTTTATTTTTCCCAGAAGGTGTAACTTTTGATAAATTATTAAGAGCATTAATAGGTGTTACTCTTTTCCAAGCTGCCTATATTGCAGAAGTTGTAAGAGGTGGATTACAAGCGATTCCAAAAGGTCAATATGAAGCTGCTGATTCAATTGGACTTTCATATTGGCAGGCAATGGGATTAGTTATCTTGCCACAAGCATTAAAAATATCAATTCCTAATATTGTTGGATCATTCGTTGCTTTATTTAAAGACACAACGCTTGTATTGATTATTGGATTATTTGATGTTTTAGCAATGGTAACTTTAACAACAACAGATCCACATTGGTTAGGATTTGAAACAGAAGGTTATGTTTTTGTAACCATGATTTATTGGATAATTTGTTTTAGTATGTCGAAATATGCACAATCAGTAGAAAACAGATTTAATACAGATCATAAATAAGAATAGGAAAAGATTATGAGTAATTTAGATTATATGATAGAGATGACTAATGTTAATAAGTGGTATGGAGATTTCCATGTACTAAAAGATATTAATTTAAGAGTTAAAAAAGGTGAAAGAATTGTTATTTGTGGACCTTCAGGTTCTGGTAAATCAACAACAATTAGATGTATGAATAGACTTGAAGCTTTTCAAGAAGGTGAAATGTATGTTGCAGGTTTAGAGTTAACAGAGGATGTTAAAAGGATTAGAGAGATAAGAACTCATGTTGGAATGGTATTTCAACATTTTAATCTTTTCCCTCATCTTTCAATTTTGGAAAACTTAATCTTAGCTCCAACTTGGGTAACAAAAACTCCAAGAAAACAAGCTATAGAAACAGCAATGCATTATTTAGAGCGAGTAAAAATTGCAGAACAAGCACATAAATTTCCAAATCAATTATCAGGTGGTCAACAACAAAGAGTTGCAATAGCAAGATGTTTATGTATTAATCCAGAAATCATGCTATTTGATGAACCAACATCAGCCCTAGATCCTGAAATGATTGGTGAAGTTCTAGATGTAATGACAGAGCTTGCAGGAGATGGGATCACTATGGTTTGTGTAACTCATGAAATGGGATTTGCAAAAAAAGTTGCAGATAGAGTTATATTTATGGATGCAGGACAAATAGTTGAAGAGAATACTCCAACTGAATTTTTTGATAATCCTCAGTCTGATAGATTAAAACAATTTTTAGAGCAAATTTTAGACCACTAATAAAATAAGGACAAAAATGAACTTATTAAAGATAATTGCGCTTGTAAGTGGAATATTTTTATTAATAACTACTCCAATTTTGGGAGTAGTTGTTATAGTTTTTATTGCATTTGGAATATTTCTTCTTTTTTTAGCTTATAAAATATTAACTTCAAAAGATAAAAGCACTCCTGAAAAAAAAGAAAAAAGAAAAGTCAATATCATAGCTGGTGGATTAATGCTTACAGCGGGTGGTGTTTTATTTATTAAAAAATAATTTATGTTTCAATATTAGAATCAAGGTGATGACTATTTATAATAAGTAAAAAATATTTTAATATTAGTTTAACTATAACTAAATATTCTTATATGAACTTTTTTAACTATAAAATTTAATATATAAATTAAGGACTATAATGATTAGTAATTCAATAAATAAGAAATTTTCAATTTTAATTGGAATCACTCTTATAACAGTAATGATTATATTTACTGTTATCATGATAAATAGTATTAAAACAAAGATTATAGAAGATTTAGAAATAAACTTACAATCTCAAGCAGGTGATTATCTGCAAACTGCAAAAATATATAATGACACATTAGAAGAAAATGCACTAGTTCTTTTTGATGTATTTAAAAAATCTTTTTTAAATTTAAGAATAAGAAATACAGATACAGTTAAAATAAATGGAGTTGAGACATTAATACTTTATGATGGATTTGCAAGATTAAATAAAACATATGAGAGAGTTGATCGTTTTAAAGAACTTACAGGTGAAATTTCAGCAGTATATGTTAAAGATAAAAATGAATATACAAATATTTCTTCATCAATATTAGATGAAAAAGGGGAAAGAATTTTAGTCAATAAAATTGATCCAAATGGAAAAATTTATAAAAAAATTGAAAATAAAGAGAAATATGTAGGATTGGAAGAAATTGCAGGGAAAACATATATGTCTATTTATTCACCAATTGTTAAAAATGATAAAATTATAGGAGCATTATATGTTGGCTATAATTTTACAAAAGGATTAGAAACATTAAAAAAAGAGTTAAAAAAAGTAGTTATTGGAGATACTGGGTATATTTATATTCTTGATGATAAAGGTAAGTTGATTCTTCATAAAAATTTAGAAGGTAAAAATGTATTTGGTTTAAAGGATACCAATAATAAAAGTTTTATTCAAGAAATACTAAAAAAGAAAAAGGGTGTAATACACTACAATTATCTTGAAAATAATAAATCAACTAAAAAAATTGCTGCATTTACTACTTATGATAAATGGAATTGGACCATTGTAGTTGGTTCCAATGAAAGTGAATTTCTTGAAATATCAGAACAAGTTCAAATAATGTTTATAATAGCAACAATTATTTTAACTGTACTTTTACAAGGTGTTATTTTTATTTTAATGAATAAAATGGTTTCTAAACCTCTTATAAAATTTCAAAATGGACTATTAGATTTCTTTGCATATTTAAATCAAACAAAAGATGATGTCTCAAAAATCGATATTAACAGTAATGATGAAATTGGTAATATGGCAAAAGTTATTAATGAAAATATCGAAGCAACAAAAGCTAACTTAACAGAAGACAAAAATCTAATTGTAAATGTAAAAGAAGTAGTAAATGATATAAGTAAAGGGGCTTTATCTAATAGAATTCAAGCTACAAGTAATACTCCATCATTAAGTGAATTAAAAGACCTTATAAATAATATGTTGCACAATTTAGAAGAGTTTGTAGGGAAAGATATAAATGAACTAAGTTCTGTATTAGAACAATATGCAAAAAAAGATTTTACAAAAAATCTCAATAAAAAAGATAATGGCAAAATAGGTCATGAAATTGCAATAATGAACAATATTATTACAGACATGTTATTAGATAATCAAGAAGATGGAATAAAATTAAGAGACACAGCAAATGAGTTATCAAATAATGTTAGTGTATTAAGTAAAAATGCTACCAATCAAGCAGCTTCATTAGAAGAAGTAGCAGCTTCAGTTACAGAAGTTACTGCAAATGTTGATCAAACCAGTCAAAAAGCACAAAATATGTTTACAATCTCTTCAGAAACACAAAAATCATCAAATTTAGGTAAAGACCTTGCTAATAAAACTGTTTTAGCCATGGATCAAATAAATGAAAAAGTTCAAACTATCAATGAATCAATTGCATTAATTGATCAAATTGCTTTCCAAACAAATATTCTATCACTTAATGCTGCTGTTGAAGCAGCAACAGCAGGAGAAGCAGGAAAAGGATTTGCCGTTGTTGCACAAGAAGTGAGAAATCTAGCTTCAAGAAGTGCAGAAGCAGCTAAGGAAATAAAAGATTTAGTTGAATCAGCTAGTCAACAAACCTTAGAAGGTAAAGAGATTAGTACTAGTATGATTGCTGGATTTGAAAAATTAGAAGAAAAAATAAATGAAACGAATATAATCATTAATGATGTTGCAAGTGGAGCAAAAGAGCAAACTGAAGCAATGATTAGTATTAGCGAAACAATAAATAATTTGGATAAATTTACTCAACAAAATGCCCAAGTAGCTGAAGAGACAAATAAGATTTCAAATAACACAAATGAAATTGCAAATAAAGTTGTAGAGAATGTAAATGAGAGTGAATTTAAAGGGAAAAAATAGTTTTATAGGAATTTAGGTTAAAGCTAACCAAATTCCTATTCCTATCATCATAGAACCAGCTATCTTATTCAAAAGCTTTACATTTGATGAGTTTTGTAGTAGTTTTCTTAAAGTAGTACCACCCGATGCATATATAATTAAACATGAGAATTCTAATAAAAGTATAAGAAATATCAAAACAGCTAATTGAGGTACATAAGCTAAGTTTTCATCAATAAATGGTGGCAATAAAGCAATAAAAAAAGCCCAGCCTTTTGGATTTGCAATTGCAGTTACAAAACCTTGAATTGCAAGGTTTTTCTTAGAAACATTGAAACTACACTCTTCTAAATTTAAAGCCATTTTTCCTCTTGATAACCACATAGTTACACCTAAATATATTAAATAAGCTCCTCCACAATATTTTAAAACTAAAAAAATAGTTGGATGATTTAGCATAATAGCAGCAACACCAATAACTGAAGAAGTGGCAACTAACCCTACTCCCAAAAGTTCTCCTATCATCATATACATTGTTTTTTTCAAACCAATGCTCATCCCCATACTCAAAGACAAAGTCATGCACATTCCTGGAGTAATTGAAACAAAAAAGAAAGTTGGTATAAAAATTGCTAAAATTGATATATTTATATAATCAAACATAAAAGTCCCTTTTAAAAAGGAAAAATTATACAAAAGTAATATTAAATTAAAGCCAATAATATAAATTATTGGCTTTAAAAAAGAGATTGTTAGAAATTTACAGGTTCATATGCAATATTTAAACTTTTTGCAACAGCTTCATTTGTTAATTTTCCATCATAAGTATTAAGACCATTTAATAAATGTTTATCATCAGCTAATGCTTTTTCTAAACCTTTATTAGCTATTGCCAAACCATGTCTTAAAGTAGTAGCTGTTAATGCCAAAGTAGAAGTTAAAGAGACAGCTCCTGGCATATTTGCAACACAATAATGTAATACATCATTTACCACATAAGTTGGATTATCATGATATGTAGCTTTTGATGTTTCAAAACAACCACCTTGATCAATTGCAACATCAACTACAACTGCATTTTTCTTCATAAGTTTTAAATCATCTTTAGAGATAAGTTTAGGAGCAGCAGCACCTGGAATTAAAACAGCACCAATTACTAAATCTGCTTCTTTGATTGATTTTAAGATATTTGATCTATTTGAAAATAGAGTATTTATTTTTGAACCAAATAAATCATCATAATATGCCAATCTTGAAGCTGAGATATCCATAACTGTAACATTTGCACCAAGTCCAACACACATTTTGCAAGCATTAAGTCCAACAATTCCACCACCAATAATTACAACATTACCCTTTTGAACACCTGGAACTCCACCTAATAAAACACCTCTTCCACCAAATGGTTTTTCTAAATATTTTGCACCCTCTTGAGCTGCTAATCTTCCTGCAATCTCACTCATAGGAGTTAGACAAGGTAATCCACCCTCAGCAGATGTAATTGTTTCATATGCTACTGCTTTTACTTTTTTAGACAGTAACATTTCAGCTTGTGGTTTATCAGCTGCTATATGTAAATATGTATATAAAATCTGACCTTCATGGAAAAAATTATACTCCTCAGGTAATGGTTCTTTTACTTTTACAATCATTTCAGAATCATCAAAAAGCTTTTGTTTATCTTCAACAATTGTTCCCCCAGCTTTTACATACTCTTCATTTTCAAATCCAGCCCCAATACCCGCATCAATTTCAACAAAAACAGTATGCCCATTATTTACATATGCTGCAATATCATCAGGTGTTAAACCAACTCTATACTCATGCACTTTAATCTCTTTTACTAATCCGATTTTCATCTTTTTATCCTTTTAATAATTAAATATTTTTTTATGATTTTTACTTACATATCTTTTTAAAAAGTAAGCTATAAAGCCTTTTACTTTTATGCCTAAAATTATTCCTACTGTATTTTTATCTGCCAAATCTACCATAACTCCTTTTGTCTGTGATTTATTTTTAATTAGTAAGTTTCCTTCTATAGAATTTAATAAATTCTGTGCAACTATATTTGCATGTAATTTTGCCACTTGTGCTGTTGGTAAAACATAGTTTCCATTTTTGCCTTTTGTTTCTGCCACATCACCCATAACAAAAACATCTTCATGATTTAGTAATCGTAAATATTCATCAACCAAAAATTGATTTTTAATATTTATTTGTGCACTTTCATCATTTGATAATTTTTCACTTGAAACTCCTATCAAAAAAAGTACCATATCAAATGGAATTTCATTTGAATCACTCAAATAAATTACATTCTCTTTTACCTCATTGACAAAAGTTCCATGATATCTTTTGATATTTAATTTATCACAAGCTTTTCTTGCCTGATTCACTAAAAAAGAGTCCATATTTGGTAACACATCTGGAAATTGTTCGATTAAAGAAATTTGACAATCTTCTTTTGTCAAAGCTCTTTTTCTTATTACACTTGCAAATTCTAAAGCAATCTCAACACCAGATAGTCCACCGCCTACAATTGCAATATTTTTCTCTTTCTTTTTTGAGTTCAATAAATCTAAAAATTTTGTTCTTTGTTCTTTTAGTATATCTATCTCTTTTATATCAGCTTTATATTCTTGAATATTTTTTATTTGGTTTGGAAAAAATGATTTACTTCCAGTTGCAATAACTAAATAATCATATTTTAGATTTTTGTTATTATTTAAAATTACTCTTTTAGTTTTAAATTCAATATCTTCTACAAAAGCTTCAATAAAGTTAATCTTTTTATTCATACAATATATCTCTAAGTTAAAAGATATATCTTCTAATTCACATTGTCCACTTATATATTTATGAATATCAGTTTGATGTAAATGATATAAATTTTTATTTATTAAAGTTACTTCAAGATTTTTATTGTTACTGATTTTCTCAACCAAGGAAATACCACTATAACCTGCACCTATAATCACAACATTCTTTTTAATACTATTAAACATTTTAAATCCATGATATGTTAATTATATTAAAATAAATCATTTTAATATAATATATTTTAATATAATTAAATAATAACATATATTTTAAGATTTTTTTTAACTTTTTGTATAAATATTATACAAATTTTTATTAAATAGTTTAATTTAGTTAAATATTTTATTTTATTTGGTTAAGAAAATTTATGTTAGAATTGAAATTATTACTTAAAGGGCAGATTTTGACTGAAGAATTCAATGTTGGTAAAAAAATAAAATTTCTTAGAAAAGAAAAAAAGATGAATGCAAAAGAACTAGCAAAAGATGCTGGTATTTCATATGGAATGCTTTCACTTTTAGAAAGTGGCTCAACTCAAGGTTCAGTTGAGACTTTAAGAAAGATTGCAAAGGTTCTTGGTGTAACTATTGCTCATTTATTTACAAACAGTGAAGATAGTGATTTAGCCACAAGACCAAAAGATTTGGACAATGAAACTTCTTATGTTGTAAGAAAAGACCAAAGAAAAAAAATATCTTTCCCTGATCCCCAATATACTTGTGAATTGCTTGTTCCTGATTTACAAGGTGACATTGAATTTTTGCAAGTAAATATGGAACCAAATAGAATAACTGAACACTTAATTCCACATACAAAAGGTGGTGAAGAGTGTGATTATGTAGTAGAAGGTGAGATTGTTGTTACTTTAAATGAAAAAGAGTTTGCCTTATCTCAGGGTGATTGTATAAGATTTAATCCTGAAATTCCACATAAAATAGAAAATAGAAGTTCAAAAAAAGCCTCTTATTTATCTGTAATTACTCCAGTTTCTTTTTAAAAAGTAGAAAATAGATTTCTACTTTCTACATATATTTTTTTAAAACTTCTGGAATAGTAATAGTTCCATCTTCTTGTTGATAGTTTTCCATAATAGCCACAAGTGTTCTTCCAACAGCTAATGAAGAACCATTTAAAGTATGAGCTAAGATATTCTTTTTACCATCTTTATATCTTATTTTTGCTCGTCTTGCTTGGAAATCTCTTGTATTTGAAATAGAAGATATTTCTCTATATTTACCTTGACCTGGTAACCAAACTTCTAAGTCAATAGTTCTTGTAGCACTAAATCCTAAATCTCCAGTACAAAGCATAACTTTTTGATGAGCAAGACCAAGTGAAGTTAATAAATCACTTGCACAAGAAACCATTTTTTCAAATACTTCTTCACTTTGTTCTTGTGTTGTAATAGCTACCATTTCAACTTTATCAAACTGATGTTGACGAATCAGTCCTCTTGTATCTCTTCCTGCACTTCCAGCTTCTTTTCTAAAACATGGAGTATATGAAGTCATAAGATAAGGTAACTCTTCTACTGGTATGATTTCATCATTATAAAGATTTGTTAAAGCAACCTCAGCAGTTGGAATCAAATACAAATCTTCACCCTCAATTTTAAATAAATCATCACCAAATTTTGGTAATTGTCCAGTTCCTTGAAGTGCATTTGTATTTGCCATAAAAGGTACATACCACTCTTCAAAACCTCGCTCTGCGTTAAACTTAAGCATATAATTAATAAGTGCTCGCTCTAATTTAGCGGCTTGACCTCTCATAGCTGTAAATCTTGATTTTGCAAGTTTTACACCTCTTGTGAAATCAAGTGTTCCATTACTCTCACCTAAATCCCAATGCTCTTTTGGCTCAAAAGAAAAACTTGGTTTTTCACCAATAGTTTCTAATACTACATTTTCATTCTCATCAGCACCATCTGGTACATCAGTATCTGGCATATTTGGAACACCTAAAATAACAGATGAAAGTTTTTCTTCTAAAACTCTAACTTGCTCTTCTAGCTCTTGTTTTTGATTTTTAAGTTTATTGATATTTTCTTGTAAAGGTGCAATATCTAAACCTTCTTTTTTATATCTACCAAACTCTTTTGATAAAGAATTTTGTTCAGCAGTTACATTTTCCATCTCTTGTCTTTTTGCTTTTGCATCAACAGAAAGAGCTTTTAAATTATCTAAAATATCTTGGCTAACACCTTTTCTATTCAAAGCTGTTGCAACTTCATCAAAATCTTTTTGTAATAGTTTAATATCAATCATTTTCTCTACTTCTTATATTTATTTTTAAGATATCTTTTATCTTTTTTAATTTTCGAAATTATATCCAATACCAAATTAAACTTATAAAATATAGCCTTAATTAATCTTTCTCCTTGTCATGATTAATAAATAATTAATTCAAAATTAAATAAATTCTGATTATTATTCTCAAAATCATATATTATTAAAGGTAAACTATGAAATTAAGTAAACTAGTATGTGCAAGTTTGATAACTGTGTGCACCTTAGATATTGCATTAGCAGAAGATACATCTTCAGATATTACACAAGATGTTATTGGATATCAGGAAAGTGCTTATGGACAATTAAAAGGTATCGTTGCAACTAAAAGTTCAACAGGTTCTAAAATGGATATTGATATTACAGAAATACCACAATCAGTATCTGTCATTACAAATGATATGATGAATACTATTGGTGCACAAAGCATTCAAAATGTCACTTCTTATGTATCATCAGTTATACAACCATATGGTGAAAATGGTGATCAAAGAACAAACTATGGGAAACTAAGAGGTATTGGATATTTATATAAATCAACATTCTTAGATGGAATGAAACTACTTCATGCTGGTCATTTAATTCCTAAAATTGACCCTTATGCATTAGAGAGAGTTGAAGTATTAAAAGGTCCAGCATCTGTACTTTATGGAGCAAGTGCTCCAGGTGGTCTTATAAATATGCAAAGTAAAACTCCTACCATAGAACCTTTAAAAGAAATAGGTATCTCATATGCTTCAAATAACAATAAATCTGTTTTTGCAGATATAAGTGATGCTATCAATGAAAAAACTCTATTTAGATTGACAGGAAAATATAAAGAAGGTGATAATGAATTACAAGATTCAACAAATAAATCATACTTTTTTAATCCTTCATTGACATATTATATTGATGATAATAGTTCAATAGATGTTATTGCTTCAGTGGCAAAAGACCAAATCAAAGGTTTGGGAATGAGTTTTAGTGGTTCCAAAAGTATACTAAATTATCAAAATAGTATTGTAGATAAAGCATCAACTATAAGAGCATATCTTAATAATACTTTTGGTTTAGGTCTTACACCACCTTATGATGATAACTTAAAAAGTTCAGCTGCCATAGTTAATGCTTTAAACCTACCTAGTGATTTACTTATTGGTTTAAAAGATAAGGAAATCTTTGAAAAAAGTCACCAATCTATTTCAACTGTATATAAAAACAATATCAATGATGATTTAAAATTTCGTTCAAATATTAGATTTATGCATATGGATGGGAAATATAACTATTCAACTCCATCCGCTACTGGATTAGGGCCACTTTTAGCAACACCGGCACCTGATTTAACTCAATTCCCTTTAGCATACATTGAAATAGCATCTAAGATGAAGACTTTTGCAACAGACAATAATCTACAATATACAGCAAAAACTAAAAATGCAGAATATACTTCATTGGTAGGATTAGATTTTCAATACACAGACTATGATAGAAAAACAACAAAACAAACTGAGTATTCTTATGATTTAGTAAATAGACGACCAACAAGTATTCCTAGTGCCTCAAATACATATACTGATGATTTTAATCAAAAGTCTTTCCAAACAGGTTTATATGCGCAAAGTCAAATAAAAACATATAATAATTTTATTATCTCATCTTCTCTAAGATATGATAAATTAAGACAGAAAAAAACAGATCATCTTACAGATACACAAAGTTCACAAAGAGATAACAATCTTTCAGGAAGATTGGGATTGAGTTATCTATTTGACAATGGTATTACCCCTTATGTTTCTTATTCTACTTCTTTTCAAAGTAATATTGGATCAGGATTTGATGGAAATACATTTGATCCATCTATTGGTGAGCAAGTTGAAGCTGGTATTAAATATAAACCAAATAATTTAGATGCTTTATTTACACTTTCAATATTCAGTTTAAAAGAAAAAGACATAGTTCAAAATGACCCTGAGCATACAGGATCAAAAATACAACAAGGAGATGCAGAAGTAAAAGGTTTAGAATTTAATATTCTTGCAAGTCCTACAGAAAATCTAAATACAGTTTTCTCATTTTCAAAAATGACTGGAAAAGAAGTAAATATGGCAAATCATGATTATGAAGGAAGAGATTTAGCTGATATTCCTGACTTTTCTGTAAGATTATGGACAGATTATACCTTCCCTAAAACTCCAATAGGTGATTTAAAAATAGGTGCAGGAGTTAAATATACAGGAAAATCAAAAGCCTTAAGTGCTGATCAATTTAACTTGCCAAGCAGACCTCAAAAACTTTATGATGTGGATGATTATACAGTTGTTGATGCCCTAATTGCAACAAAATACAATAACTGGGATATCTCTTTAAATATTTACAATGTATTTGATAAAGAAGCAAAAGTAAATAATAATTCAATACAAAGTGCCCAAATAGCTAGTAGATCATTTATGTTAACTACAAAATATAAATTTTAATGGAAGAGTTAAACTCTTCCACTGAAAAGAAACTATTATGACTATAATTAAAAACTTATTTAAAAAAGATACTAATGCTTCATTAGGGGCAATAAGACTACTTTGTTCTATACTTGGTTCCCTTGCTGTTGCTTACTTGTTATTAATAAAATTTGCACAATTATTAAACTTCTCAATATTTGAAAACATCGTACTTGCAATTATACTATTACCAATACTTTGGTCTTCTATTGGCTTATGGGTTGTTTTGTCAAAAACTAAAATTGAAGCACTATTAAAAGTTTTTATTCCTTTTATATTGCTATTTTTCATTATTTACGGATTGGATTAAAATGAATAAAAGATTATTTAACATACATAAACTAATAGGTATAAATGTTTTATTGTTTTTCTTTATTTCTATATTTTTTGGAATATTGACTATATTTAGACCTTATGTTTCTTTTTGGGAAGATAAACAAAAACATATTTCTAATGTAGAGATTCAAAATATAAATTTCGAAAAATGCATTAAAGAAATAAAAAAAAGAAAATATGTTGGTGAAGATGGTAAAGTTATGAGAAATGACTTTATAAAACTAATATTACCAGCAAAAGAGTTTAGGTCTAATAACTTAATTCAAGTAAATAATAGACCAAACTTTTACCTAAATCCAAATACCTGTAAAAAAATCAAACCAAAGAATTTTACTATTTCAAAATTTTTTGAACTAATACATTATGGTCGTATTTTCAATTCTTTAGTTGCTCAAATGATTTTTGGTTTTGCAGCTGTAGCTGTTGTCTTTTTATGCCTTAGTGGTGTATTTTTAATCATAAAAAATAATTATAAAAACAAAAAGACTAAAAATCTAAAAGGTTTTTTTGCTAAATACCACAGACTTTTATTATTATATACCTTACCTTTAGTTTTTATGTTTGGATTAACAGGAGCTCTTTTTAATCTAGGGATTTATAGTACTCCTCTTATGACTAATTATTTGACTGATTCAAAAACATCAAATCTTTTAACTGTAGATAAAAATATTTTAATAGATAAAGATTTAAAACTGTATGAACCATCGCAAAAAGTTAAAACATTAGACATTAATACTTTATATAAAAAAGCAAAGGACTCATTTTCAAATATCTCTTTTTATGCCATACAGATATATAACCTTGATGATATAAATGCAAGGATTAAATTTATAGGATATGAACCTAAATCATTTTTTATAAGTTCTGTATACAATGAAAGCTATGTTGTCTTAAACGGCACCAACGCAGAAGTTATCTCTAAAAAAAGTGCCAGTGATGGAACATTTACTGAAAAAACTTTAGATTCGGTATTTTATTTGCATTTTATAAGAACTTTTAGTGATATTCCAAGAATTATCTTTGCAATTATTTGTTTTACAATTTTATTTGGTGTTACTGTAGGATTATTGTTGTGGATGCAAAGAGCAAAAAAAGACAAATTTACATACAAAGTACTACAACCATTGAGTTACACAGTTGTTTTAGGATCATTAATAAGTGCTAGTTTATTATTTGCAACAACTTGGTTAATTCCAAAACAATATATGTATTTTAATTTCTTAAATACTCTTTACAATGTACAAGAAGTTTTATTTTATAGCGTGTTTATTCTTATATTTATTTATATAAAAGTTATCTCATCTTTATATAAAGCAACTAAGCATAATCTATTTTTTAGTGGTTTGTTACTTATAATTGCAACACTTTCCCATAACTTTACAAGTGGGTTTAATCTATTTAAATCTTTTTCATTAGGTTTAAATGAGATTTTCTATACTGATTTAGTTTTATTTTTTTTAGGAGTATTACTAATTTATCTTTCATTTAAAATTTCTACTAAATTTTTTATTGAAACAGAAGAAATAAAAAAATAGTAATTACCATGAATAAGAATAGTTTAATCAAGGTTTAAAATAATTTTGATTACTATTCTCATTATTTAAACAAAAAAGGAAAATAATGTTTAAACCATTGAATTATCTTATACTCTTTGCTTTTATATCATCAGGGCTTTTTGCTTCAGATTTAGATAAATCTCTTGATGTTATACAAAAAAGCAATAATACACTACAGTCTTATCAGAAAAAAATTGATAAAAATGAAGATATACGAGAAACTCTTTTTGATCAATATAAACAAAAAACTGCACAATTAAAAAATACCCAAAAATATAATGAACAGTTAGAAAAAATCTTTGTATCTCAAAAAGAAGAGCTACAAAGTATGGATCAACAGCTCATAGATATTGAACAAACAAAAAAGAATATCTATCCTTTAATGTTAGAGATGATTAGTTCTTTAAAAGTTTTAATTAAGTCTGATACACCCTTTTTACTACAAGAAAGAGAAGATAGGGTAAAAAGACTTGAAGAAAGTCTTACAAAAGCAGATATAAAAACAAATGAAAAATTTAGAATTATTCTTGAAGCTTTTAAAATTGAATATGATTATGCAAAAACAATAGAAGCATATCAAGAAAAAATAGGAAATACAAGCTACAACATTTTGCGTCTTGGAAGAGTTGCTTTATATTATCAAAGTTTGGATTTGAAAAACTATGGTTACTTTAATAAAGAAACAAATAAATGGGAAGAAATCACAGATAGCACTTCAAAATCAAATATAAGAACAGCTATAAAAATTGCAAAAAAACAAGGGAATGTCACTTTATTAAATTTACCCTTCTTAGCTAAAAAGGAAGCAAAATGATACGATATATACTTACTCTAACACTTTTTAGTACATTATCATTTTCAATGGACTTAACTTCACTTTTACAAAGTGTTCAAAATGATTCAAAAAAAGAAATGCAAGCTGAAAAACAGAGATTACAAACATTTATTGATAATAAAGAAAAACAAAAAGAACTCCTTAATCAAACAGAAGAAGAGCTTAAAAAAGAAGAACTACGAACTGATAAATTAAAAAAACTAATTGAGGAAAAAGAAAAAGTATTAACTAAAAAAGAAGAAGAACTTAAAATAAAAGCAGCTAATTTAGGCGAAATATTTGGAAGTGTTAGACAAACTTCTTCTGATTTTTTAATTAACTTTCAAAGTTCACTAACAGCATCTGAAGATTCAAATAAAGAAGAACAGTTTTTAAAACTATCAAATTCTAAGAAACTTGCAAATATCCAAGAATTAAAAGAGTTTTGGCACTCTATGTTAGATGAAATTATCAAAAGTGGAAATATTGCACAATACGATGCTGATGTGATTTTAGCATCAGGAGAAAAAACAAAAGAAAAAGTTACTAGAGTTGGTTTATTTGCTGCCACATCAAATGGTAAATATTTAACTTATTCAAATGATATGAAGTCATTAGTTGAATTAACTGTTCAACCAAGTGGTTCTGCTGTTCAATTAGCAAAAGATTTTGAATCATCAAATGAAATTTCAAATATCATTATTGATCCAACAAGAGGTACACTTTTTGAAATGATTGCAAATAATCCAACCATAATGGATAGAATCACACAAGGTGGGATTGTAGGATATATTATCTTGATATTAGGAGCCTTAGGTTTACTTTTTGCTTTATTTAAAATGATTGTATTAAATATTAGTTCAATAAAAATCAAAAAACAGATGAAAAATATATCTGAAATAAATCAAGATAATTCATTAGGAAAGATTGCACATATTTTTTATAAAAATTCAAATGATTCTATAAATGATTTAGAAATTAAAATCGGTCAAGCTATTTTAAAAGAAACAACACAAATAAAAAAAGGTCAAAGTTTTGTAAAACTTCTAGCAGCTGTTACTCCTTTATTGGGATTATTAGGAACAGTTACTGGGATGATTGCAACTTTTCAAGCCATAACTTTATTTGGTACAGGTGATCCAAAACTTATGGCAGGTGGTATTTCAACTGCATTGATTACTACTGTTTTAGGATTAGTTACAGCAATACCACTTCTTTTTGCATATACATACATCTCTTCAAAATCAGAAGAACTTGTATCTATATTAGAAGAACAAAGTATTGGATTATTAGCAAAAACATTGAAGTAATATGATTGATTTATATATAGATGATTTATTCTCTTTCTTTGATAAGGGTGGTTTAGTTTTATATTTTGTTTTTTTTCTTGCAATTATTTTATGGACATTATTAATTGAAAGATATGTTTATGTTAGTTTTACATATAAAAAAGAAAAAAAAGCGATTATAAAAGAACTAGAGGATATTCCTTCTCAAACTAAATTTAAAGATGAGATTAAAAGATATTTTCTTCATAGTTCATCTTTTAAACTTAAATCAGGTCTTGATTTAATCAAAACTATGATTATGGTTTGTCCCTTAATTGGTCTATTAGGAACAGTTACTGGGATGATAGAAGTATTTGATGTTATGGCAATTACAGGAAGTAGTGATGTGAAATCTATGGCAAATGGTGTATCAATGGCTACTATTCCAACAATGGCAGGAATGGCTGTAGCACTTAGTGGTATTTTATTTGAAAAGAAACTAGAACTTTCAATCAGATATAAAATACAAAAATTCGAACTAGAACTTTCTAAGGTAATATAATATGAGAAGATTTTCACAACATAAATATAAAGAAGAAACAGAAATCAATCTAACTCCAATGCTTGATGTTGTTTTTATTATGTTAATATTTTTTATTGTTACAACTTCTTTTGTTAAAGAAACAGGTATTGAAGTAAATCGTCCAAGTGCAAAATCATCAGAACAAAAAGGTAAAGCAAATATCTTAATAGCTATAAAAAATAATAATGAAATCTGGATTGATAAAAGAATGGTAGATATTCGTTCAGTAAGAGCAAATATTGAGAGATTAAAAGCCTTAAATTCTCAAAATTCTGTGGTAATACAATCAGATGTAGATTCTAAAACTGGTATCTTAGTAAAAGTAATGGATCAAATAAGACTTGCAGGTATATTTAATATCTCAATTTCTACACTAAGAGATAACTAAAATGCGATTTCTTTTAGCTTTAAGTTTGTCTATCATTATTTGTCTTGGTTTATTTTTTGGTATGTTTATAATGACAAATAGCAATAATAAAAAATTTGAAGAACCTACCCAATTGCGACACTTAGTATATTTAAGAGAAAAAGATGATACAAATATTGAAAGAAAAAAAAGAATTAAAGAAAAACCAAAAGTAAAAAAACTAGAGCAAAAACCAAAATTTCTTAAAAAATATTCTACAGAACCTGAAAAAAATGTGAAAATTGTTCCTTTTAAAATTCAGCAAAAAATCGAGATATCAAAAATATCATCATTATCTGGTGCAAAAGTTATTTTAGATGCAAATACTTTAGCACCCTTAAAAAAAGTAAATCCAAAGTACCCAAGACAAGCAAAATCTAGAAAACAAGAAGGTTATGTCAAATTAATTTTTGATATTGGTAAAGATGGTTATGTTTCTAATGTAAAAGTTTTAGAATCCAATCCGGAAGGTATTTTTGAGCATAGTTCAATAAGTGCAATTAAAAGATGGAAGTTTAATAGAAGTGAATACTCAAAAACTGCCACTATAAAATTTAATTTTAGGTTAGCAATATGAAAAAAATAATCTTAATTATAACTATTTTAGTTTTATCATCATTTGCAAAAGAGACTCTTTCAAGTGCAAACTTTAAAAAGCTTCAAGAAGCAGAAAAACTTATTGAAACAAAAGATTATAAACAAGCATCTAATCTTTTAAAACCATTATTAAAAGATACAAATGATATTACAATATCTTATGCTTTACAAAGTTATGCAAGTATATATTTAGAACAGAATAAATATAAAGAGGCGATTTCAAATTATGAAAAAATACTTAAATTAAATGTTTTTAAGCCAAATGAAATAAATAGAGTTAAATATGTTTTATCTCAATTATATTTATCTGAAACTCTATATAAAGAAAGCATTAAATACTCATTGGAATTATTAAAATCAAAAGATATTAATAAGCAACTCATTTATCAGAATTTAGCTTTAGCATACTACTATGCACAAGAATATAAACAAAGTATTGTGTATGACGAGAAAGTAATTGAATACAAAAAGGAATTATTAGAAGAGTATTTAAAAGATTCAAAAGAAAATCAAAAAAATAAAAGTAAACCAAATTTGGAAACTTGGTATAAAATTTTGTATTCATCTTATTTTGAATTAAAACAATATCCTAAGGCTATTGAAATTATTAAATATATGATTAATAATTTTGAATCAAAAGAAGAGTATTGGATGCAATTAGTTTTGATTTATCAAAATACAAATGATCAAAAACAGATGCTCTCTACCTTAGAATTAGCATATGACAGAGGACTAATTAACCATAAAAACAATATCCAATATTTTGTAAATTTATTATTACAAAATGACTTATATAATAAAGCAGCACTTTTAATCGAAGATGGTATAAAAAAAGGAATTTTAGAAGATAATAAATCAAATTTTAAAACTTTAATTAATTCACATTTAAATGCAAAAAATATAAAACATGCCATAAAACTTTTAACTACCAACGCAAATGCAAAAAGTGAATATTACGAAATTTTATTAGCAAATATTTATTACAATGAGTCAAATTATAAAAAAGTAATTTCAACTTTAGAAAATTCAGAATTCAAAAAAAATTCAAAAAATGATGGGCAAAAAAACATCTTACTTGCCCTTTCTTATTATGAATTAGAAAAAGAAGATTTTTCAAAAAAATACCTAAAAGAAGCTCTATTAAATAAGTTTGAACATGCAAGGGCCAAAAAAATCATCAAACAATTAGGTTACAAAATATGATTAATCACAAACGGACATATTTTAGCCATATTTTTTCATTATAATATTAATACTTACTATTAATATAATTTATGAAAAGGTGGCTAATGACCCTAAATGAAATAATCCCATTTAAACCTGCAATAATCAAAGAGATTAATGCAACAGGTATATTATTACAAAAACTTTATGATATGGGATTTATAGAAGGAACTTCCATAAAACTTATTAGATACTCTCCTTTAAAAGATCCTTTAGAAGTAGAACTATTATCTTATCATATTACATTACGAGTAAATGAAGCTAAAGCAGTTAGAGTAAGTTATGAATAGCACCAATTTAGCCTTAGTAGGACAACCTAATTGTGGTAAGTCTACTATTTTCAATATGTTAACAAACATCAAACAACACATTGCAAATTATCCTGGGGTAACAGTTGATAAAAAAGAGGGTTCATATACTTATAAAGATTCAAGATACAATGTAATTGATTTACCAGGGACTTACTCTTTTTCTTCATATTCAGAAGAAGAAAAGATCACAAGAAGTTATATCTTAAATAAAGAAACTAACATAATCATAAATACAATTGATGCTTCAAATTTAAGAAGAAATTTGTATTTAACTATGCAACTTTTTGATATGCAAAAACCTATGATAATTGCATTTAATATGTTGGATATTGCAAAACAAAATGGTCAAGAAATCAACTTTGAAAAATTAGAAAAATTAGTCAATGCAAAAGTTGTGCAAACAGTAGCTACAAAAAAACAAGGATTGAATGAACTAAAAGATTCAATTATAGAAGTAAATAATGACTTAATCTCTCATGTATCCACTGCCTTGTTTTATGAAAAGTTGCAGCCATATATTGATAGATTGAAACCTCAACTAAATGTGGATTCTTTTGAATTATCTAAACATTTTATTTGCATAAAACTTTTTGAAAATGATGAAGGAATTAAATCCTTTGTTAAAAACAATGATTATAATTATGATGAGATATTTGATATTGTTGAGAAGTATAAAAAAGAATTTAAAGATATACATAAAATAAGTGTTGAACAATATATTGTTAAAATTAGATATGAAAAAGCAGATGAACTAGTCAAAGCCTGCACAACAAAAAGTAAAACAAAAGAAAAAACAATAAGCGAAAAAATTGATACAATAATATTAAATAAATTTCTTGCCCTTCCTATTTTAGGTCTAATTATTTTTACTTTATATAAGTTTTCAATAGTATACGGATATGACCTCACTAATATTACTTGGCCCATACTAGCTTGGCTTAAATATACCGTAGTTTCATTATTCCCAAGTGAAGATATTAGTTCCATTCCATATTTAACTCAACTTGCTATTTGGATGATGAATAGTATTATTGCTTTACTTAATTATATTCCAATATTTTTAATACTTTTTTTCTTAATTGCTATACTAGAAGATGTGGGATATATGCCACGAATGGCCTTTATTTTAGATAGAGTTTTCTCAAAATTTGGCTTGCATGGAGAGTCTACCTTGCCCTTAGTTTTAAGTGGAATTTTTGCAGGTGGTTGTGCAGTTCCTGGAGTAATGGCAACAAAAGGAATGAATGACAAAAGAGCAAAAATAGCTACAATTTTAACTATTCCTCTTATGAACTGTTTAGCAAAGATTCCTTTTTTTATATTGATTATTGTGACTTTCTTTAAAGTGCATATGGCTTTAATGATGTTTATGATTTCAACTATTACACTTTTTATTGCATTGATTATTTCTAAGCTATTAAGCATGAGTATTTTAAAGGCTTATCCAAATACTCCTTTTATCATGGAATTACCCTCTTATCATATACCTACATTAAGAGGCTTATTAGTTAAAGTTTTTGATAGGGTTTGGTTATATTTAAAAAAGATTGTTACAATCGTAGCAGCTGTTGCTATAGTTTTATTTGTACTAATACAATTTCCTGGTCTCTCTCAAAAAGAAAAAAATCAATATGATATTCAAAGTAAAGCAATGCAAGATACTTTTTATAAGCAAACAAAACATAGCAAATATTTTACTTATGTAAATGAGAAAAAAGAACTAAAAGAGTTAATTAATTTTTATACTCAATATAAATATGAAAAAATGAATACAAAAGATGTAACTGTTTCAAAAGCTATTGATGAAAAATTTCAAGATAAAAATCAACTGTTTTTTCTTTTTGCTAAACCTAATAAAAATAAAGAAGCTAGAAAAATAAATAAAGCGTTAAAAATACTTTTAAATACAAGAAAAAAATTACTAAGAGAATTAAAAAACAATAAAATTGAGAATTCTTTTTTAGGTTCTATTGGAAAATTCTTTGTTCCAGTTACCCAATATGCAGGCTTTGATTGGAAAATCAATGTGGCATTTTTAAGCTCTTTTGCAGCAAGGGAAAGTTCGGTTTCAACTCTTGGTGCATTATATGAAAGTAATCAAAATAACTCTTTAGGAGATAATCATACATACTCTCCACTAAGTGCTGTGGCGATTATAATATTTATGGCATTGACACCTCCATGTATAGCAACAATGATTATGATAAAAATCCAAACAAACTCTTTAAAATGGATGTTATTTGCCCTATTCTATCCAATAATTTTAGGGCTAATATGTGCTATTTTTATTTTTCAAATGGGCACAATTTTTAGTTTATCAGAAATTGAAGCTATGGGTTATTTTTATATCTTTATTATATTAATAACTCTTGCTTTAGGATTAATACCAACAAAAAAGGAAACATATGTTTAAAAAAATTTTACTAACAAGTATACTTTTAATAAGTAGTTTAGATGCACATACGGCAATCATGACATGCTTTGACAATGGTGATGATAGTATCACTTGCGAAGGTGGTTTTTCAAATGGAAGTAGTGGAAGTGGTGTAAGAATGTATGTAAAACATGATGACAAAAAGATTGTTGAAGGTTTAATGAATGAAAATAGTGAATTTACTTTTTCTAAACCACAAAACTCATATGAAGTTGTTTTTGATGCAGGAGAGGGGCATATTGTCTCTATAAAAGGTAAGGAGATTATAGAATGAGTCTATATGAACTACTTTTTACTGTAATTATTTTTGTTCTTGCACTTTATTACATATACAAAACCCTCTTTAAAAAGAAAAGTTGTGGTGGTTCTTGTGGTTGTGGTGCGCAAAATAGTTCTAAAGAAAAAAAGAAATTCTCCTCAAATTAGGAATTTCTTTTTTTAGACATTCTTTAGCCATTGTTTTTTCATACAATTTAAGTATGAGTAACAATGAAATATTAAATTATTTAAAAAATGCCAAAATCGATACTACTGTTCTAAAAAAAATATGCAAATATTTTACAGAAGATTATACAGCAATACAAACGGCTCAAAAATTAAATCTAAGTAGACAAACCATAAATAATTATTATAAAATTATTAGATCATTATTACTTTCAAAACAAGATGAAATATTTTATTTATTAAAAAATAACCATTTATCTAATAATAGCTTTTTAATAAAATATGTAAAAAATGGACCATACATTAACTATTTTATTGAATACCAAAAGAAAGCTTTTATTTTTGAAAATAGTGAAAATATTTTTCCAAATCTTCAAGAGTTTATAAATGAAAATATTCATTTACAATTACAAAATAGTAAAAAAACCAATTCTGCAAAAGTTTCATTTGATAAAAAAGAGAATAAATATACCTTATTGTATCTTACAAAAAGTGATGAGAGTATTCAAGATTTTATTCAAAATAGATTAAAGAAATTTAGAGGACTAAACAAAAATAACTTATTTTTGCATTTAAAAGAGTCTCAATTTAGATATAACCATTCACAAGATGTTTTATATGAAACTCTTCTTTCTTTATTGCATTTAAAAAAATCTAATATGACTTATACTTCAACTTTAAAACAAGCTCCTTCTTTGGTATTATAAGCACTAATTGTACCTTCAAAGTGTGATTCTACAATTATTTTTGACATATAAAGCCCTATTCCACTACTATTATTTTTCGTACTAAAATAAGGATTAAAAATCTTGTTTATAATATCTTCAGAAATTCCTTTTGCATTATCTTTAACTGTTAAAATGCTTTTATTATTTGTAAATTCTAAATAAATATCTATTTTAGGGTTTTTAATTTTTCTTAAATGTAATACCTCTTTAGCATTACTAATAAAATTTAATACTACTTGAGAATATTCATTTTCAAATGCTTCTACTTCACTATCTTGATGAATTGTAAAGCTTAGATTTATATTCAAATTATTTAAAGAGGGTTTGATTATATTAATTGCTTTATTAACAGCTTCACTTATAAAAAACAGTTCTTTATTTTTAACTGGTTGATAAAAATCTTTAAAGTTATCAATAGTCTGAGACATAAATTCAATTTGCTCATAGGATTCATTTATTTTTTCATCTAAGTATTTTTTATCTAATTCTTTAGTATCTTGAGCCGTTTGTATATCCATATTTATAAATGATAGGTGAGTTAAGGGTTGTCGCCATTGATGGGCGATATTATTAATCATTTCACCCATAGAAGCCAATTTACTTTGGTGTACTAAAAGTTGCTCTTTTTCTTTATTTTCATGAATACTTTGTTTTAATTTATAACCAAGGGCAAAACTTAAAATCATAGATTCAATAGGAAATCCAATATGAAAAATAAAGAGTTCATTTATATCTATTAAATTATATTCACTAACTGCTAAACTTATAAAAAGAACACTCCAACCCAAAATATAGAAGATTGCTACTTTTTCTCCTTTGTATAAAGTGATAATTCCAGCCATCATTAAAAATAAGATAATTAATGTTCTAGATATATATTCATACAAAATTGAATATCCTATAAAAGGTATACAAAATAAATCTAACACATTTATCATAATCAATCCATACAAAAACTTATCCATAATAGGTATATTTTTTTTTGTATTTAATATCTCTTTAGAAAATAAAATAATCACAATAAGGCACAAAGTTTCAAGTATATCAAGGACCATAATTTCAAAAGAGCTTCTATATGTCATAGTAGAAAACCTAACAAGGTCAACTAAAATAATTAACAAAAAAATCTGCATTAAAGAGTAGTAAAAGAAGGCTTTTTTTCTGGTATTTAAAAATATCACAAGATTATATAAAAAGGCTGAAAAGATTATTCCATATGCTATTCCATATAATATGCTTTTATTTTCTAACATATATTGATATTCAAATTCACTAAATACCAATATCTTAAAATTTAATAGTTTTTGTTTTTTATTTTCATATGAAAAATATATATTAGAAGGAGTATTTTTATCAAGTTTTACTATTATCTTATCTAAGCTTTTATTATAAGCTACATTTGAACTAATTAAACTTTTTACATCAGTAGTTATAAATAAATAGTATGTTTTATCTTTTAACGCTTTTTTATTTATTTCTAGTTTTACATCGAATTTTTTAAAATAGTCATTTTTTAAATCATATTGTTTATAATTTTTATAGTTTCCTTTATCTGTTGAAAAGTAAGCCCCAGTTATTAAACTATCTTTTCCATTAGCATAAGCAAAAATATTTATTATGAAAATAC
This sequence comes from Arcobacter sp. F2176, assembly GCF_004116465.1. NCBI lineage: Bacteria > Pseudomonadati > Campylobacterota > Epsilonproteobacteria > Campylobacterales > Arcobacteraceae > Arcobacter > Arcobacter sp. F2176. The sequence goes on along the minus strand of NZ_PDJV01000006.1, from coordinate 93,433 downwards.
AAATAATAATTCTAGCTAATGGCATTGAAGTTTATAACCCATTTTTGCTATATTTTCTATACAATCTTCTGGTAACTTTTTTCTTAGTTTTCGAACCATTGAACGAAGTGCATCTTCACTCATATATGAGTCATACCAAATTATATTCTCTATTTCTTCATATGTTACTACACGAGTTAGATTCATACATAATAATTCTAAAAACTCTAATTCTGTTTTGGATAACTTTACTATTTGTTTATCAAAAATGAGTGTTTTATTAAAAATATCATAAATGCAATTTTGACTAATATGAATAAGATTTAGCCTATTTTCTTTGATATTTACAGCACATTGTTTTAAAACAGAGTGCATCTTATCATGTCGTATTGGTTTGATTAAATATTTTACCAGATTCAATTCTACAGCTTCAAGTAGAAAATTCGTATCTGTATATGCAGTTAGAATTACTATTTGACATCTTTTATCTAGTTCTCTAACCTTTCTAACTAAGTCTATACCTGACATTTTTGTCATTTTTATATCAGTGACTATAATATGGGGTTTAATATCTTTAAAGATATCAAATGCATCTAAAGCATCTTTTGCTTCATACACCGTATCAAATAAACGACTAAAATAAGACATAGCAACTTTGCGTATGTTATTTTCATCTTCAACATATAATAATTTTAAGTTCTTAAATTCGTTCATTGCCATAAATTATTTTATCATAATATTGTTTAATTATAATAATCACTATCATAGTTAAAGCTATTTTAAACATATTTTACTATTATAAGAATTTAATTGTAAGGAAAATCAACAGATGCTATATAGATTATTAAATAATTTTTAAATACAAAATGAATGACACACTTAAAGTAAATTATACAGATTTAATTGATATTATTAAAAAAACACAAAACCCTTTTTCTAGAATAACTTATATTGCTAAAATAAAAAAAGAGTATGGAGAAGGTTTTACTATTTTTTATGATATGGGAAATGGTATTGGTCTTTTTGTTAGAAAATTCATTCCAAAAAAAGACTTAATATTATACGAAGAATCTCAAGTTCCTGGTGCATGTTTGATTTTTAACTTTGGTAATAATATCAATTTTACATATAAAGACAAAAAAGAATATGTTTTAAGAAGTAATCATTTTTTTATTGAATTAGCATCCAATAAATTTTATTGTGAAATTCCATTAAAAAAAGATGAACCTTTTATCTGTATTTTTGTAGGTATAAAAAATGATCTATTTTTGAAAATGGCATATCCAATTGCAAATATTGAAAGATATATGAAACTGGCATTTCAACAAAGTTACTATATTTTAAAAGATTTACAAATTGATGCATTGCAATTAGAGTTATCAAATGATTTTAGAGATGAAAATTCTTTTGAAGATATTTTAAAAAGCATTTATCTAGAATCAAAAATTACAAACTTACTTCACTACACTGTTGAAAAGGTTTCCAAATCTTTGAGTAATTCCTATTCTATAAGTCATAAAAAAGATAGAATTTCATCTTTAGAAAGAGCAAAAGAGATTATTATGAATAACTACAATTCAAAATTATCTATAAAAACTATAGCCTATAAATCTGCAATAAATGAATGTTATTTAAAAAAAGACTTTAAAGAGTATTATGGCATGACTATTTTAGAAATGATTCAAAAAAGACGATTAGAAGTAGCAAAAAAACTATTAAAAGAAAATCATAGCATTAAAGAAGTTGCAGTAAAAATAGGATATAACAATGCTAGCTATTTTAGCAAATTATTCTTTGATCATTTTAATATAACTCCAAATGATTATAGAAAAGAACTCAATAACTTTTAATTTTTCCCTTTATCCCATAAACTTTTCCTCATAGTGTCTTTTAACATATTGATAATTAGTATCAATTTATATATTATCCCTAAATAAAAATTTCAGGAGTATTATATGAAAAAAAAATTTCTTAAAAGAAATTTATCAATAGGCCTTTCTTCTCTTTTATTAACAAGTGAGCTACTTCTTGCCCAAGAAAGTACAAAATTAGATGAAGTTAATATTATAGAGAATAGCATTTCAAATTATCAAAGTGAAGAAAAAGTAAAATTAAATCGTACAGGTATAGATATAGAAGATACAGCTAAATCAATTCAAGTATTTAATCAAACTCTTATTCAAGATGCAAGTCTTAGAAATATTGATGATATTATAGAGTTATCATCAAATACTGTTTACACTGGTGATACAGATGGAAAATCAACTAATATATCTATGAGAGGATTTTCAGGAGTTCCTATTTTAATTGATGGATTAAAAGTTACAAATAAAATCTCAAATCCAGAAGTTTTTGCTTTAGAAGCAGTTGAGATACAAAAAGGTCCAGATTCATTACAATATGGACAATCAAGTCCTGGTGGAATAGTAAACTTAGTTAAAAAGAAACCTTCAAAAGAGACTATTGCAAATATTGAATTACAGATGAATAATAATCCTTCTTTTAATCCTAAAGTTGATATTGGAGGTAGTTTAAATGAAGAGAAATCATTATATTTTAGACTTATTTCTACTTACGAATATGATGAGGGATACACAAATAGTAATACAAACACAAATAAAATATTTATTGCCCCTAGTTTAGCTTATGATATAAATGATAACAACACTTTTACTTTTCTTAGTGAATATACTAAAGAAACAACTCCTACAAGATTTGGAAGTAATGTTAATAGCAAGGGAGAGCTTGTAGCACCTATAGAAAATGTTGCTTCTCATCCTGATGAAGAGTATAAAAGAACACAAAAAGTTATTGGATTTAATCTTGATACTATTTATGATACTTGGAACTCTAACTTTAAATATAAATATATCACACATGTAAGAGATTATGGAAATGTTTATTTACCACTTTCTTATAATGAATCAACAAACACAGTCACAAGATACCCTGCTGATCAAAGAAGTGAATTTAAAGAACATGCTTTACAATATACACTTAACAAAGAATTTAAAATATTTGATGTGAAGAATAACATTAGCATTGGAGCTGATTACAATAAGGCTTATTCAGAAGGAACTTCACATATTGCAATGCAGGCATATAATATAAATCTTGCAAATCCAGTTTATGAGAAACATATAAATTCTGTAGATTCATATCCTATCACACGGGATATGTCAGGAGAAGATTCATATGTAAAATCATGGGGAACATTTCTACAAGATAGTATAAATATTACAGATGATTTAATATTTAGTGCAGGAGTAAGATATAGTGAATCTAAACCAAAAAATGGTAAAAAAACTGATGCAATTAGCCCTTCATTTGGAATAGTTTATCATGTCACTGATAAAACAAGCCTATATACAAATTACTCTGAATCTTTCACACCAAATAGTGCTACAGATAAAAGTGGAAATGTTTTAGACCCAGAAACGGGAAAAGGATATGAAATTGGAATCAAACAAAAACTATTTGATGATAGATTAAATTTAACAGCTGCAATATTTAAAATAGAAAAAGAAAATATTGCATTGGCAGATCCTGATGCTCCATCTTTAAGTGGTTGGTCAGTTCCAAGTGGTAAACAAGAAAGTAAAGGATTTGAATTAGATTTAGCAGGTGATATTACATCAAACTGGTCTATGATTGCTTCGTATGGATATACTAAAACAAAAAATAAAAATAATGATGATAAAAACTTAAGAAATATTCCAAAACATACAGCAAATATTTTCACAACATATAAATTATCTACTTTTGATTTACCAGATTTTTATGTTGGTGCGGGAGCTAGATATTTAGGAAGTAAATATGCAGATGATGCAAATAGTATAAAACTAGATTCTGCAATTATTTATAATGCAACAATTGGTTATAAAAAAGGAAATTGGAAAGCAAATATTAGTGTTCAAAATCTAACAGATGAAGAGTATGTTGATGGATCAGCTTCAGGTAAGACAAGTGATACCAGAGTATATGTAGGAGATCCAAGAACTGTTCTTGCAACAATCAGTTACAGATTTTAAAATATAATATTAACAGTTTTCACTATATAATTAGTGAAAACTGTTTAATTATAATAATCACTATCATTAATTAAAGTTATTTTAAATATTTTTTACTATCATAAGTATTTAACTCTAAGGATATTTAAAATAATGGAAAAAATAAATCACACAGATTTAATAGAAATTAGCAAAAAAATTAATAATCCTTTTTCAAGAGAAACTTTATTAACAAATGTAAAACAAGATTATGGAAATGGCATTTTTATATGGCATGATTTTGGTAATGGAATAGCTAGTTCTTCATGTAATCATATTTTAAATAATGATTATAATATTTATCTTTCTTCAAATATAGCAGGTGCTGTACTAATCTTTAATTTATCAAATAATATTAAATATCTTTTTAAAGATAATCATGAATTTATATTAAAAAAGAATTCATTCTTTATTGGCCTTTCCTCAGATGATTTTTCCGTTGATATGCACTTAAAAAAGAATAAACAATGCAAAGCAATAACAATTGGAATAAAAGAAGTACTTTTTTTACAACTTGCACAAAAACTAGAAAGACTAGAAGAAAGAATGAATGAGACAAAAGTTCATAATCACTCCATCATTGAAGGTGGATATATTGATTCATACCAACTTGAAATATTGTCTCATTTTGAGAATGAAACAATTGATCACAATAGTCTTTCTAATCTTCATCTTGAATCTATGGCATTAAATTTAGCTCATTACACAATTAATAAAATAATCAAAAATAATTTTTCTAATGAAAATATAGATATTGAAAAAATCAAACCATTAGAAAGAGCAAAAGAGATAATTACTAAATATTATAACTCTCCATTAAGTATAAAAGAGATTGCATATAAATCTGCAATCAATGAATGTTATTTAAAAAAAGATTTTAAATTGTATTATGGAATGACAGTTTATGAAATGATTCAAAAACAAAGATTAAAAATAGCAAAAGAACTATTGAATAAAAATTACAGTGTAAAAGAAGCTTGTTTCCAAGTTGGATACAAACACACAGGCAATTTTAGTAAACTTTTCTCTATGCAATATGGTATCAGCCCTAGTTTATACAAAAAACAGCAAGAATAATCTTATTTTTCCCCATTGTGTATAAAATATTCCTTTTTTTGACTACTAGATATTGATAACAATAATCATTTAATGTATTATGCCATAAATTTTACAGGAGAATATTTATGAACTTCAATCATTTACATAAACACTTATCAGTGTCACTTAGTGCATTGATAATAACAAGTTCTGTATTACTTGCAGATAATAAAAAAGAAAGTGAAAGTACAACATTACAAAGCATTGATATTATTGGTGAGGATGTTGCAGCAGATTATTTATCCAATGAAAAAGCACACTTTAATAGAACAAACATAAAATTAGAAGATACTGCAAAATCTATTCAGGTTTTTAATGAAAACTTTATTCAAGATGCTAACCTTCAAAATATTGAAGATATTATAAAATATTCATCAAATACAGTTTATACAGGTGATAGTCATGGAAGAACTAATCAAATTTCTATGAGAGGATTCTCGGGAGTTCCAATTTTATTTGATGGATTAAAAGTTACAAATAAAATGGCCCATCCTGAAGTATATAATTATGAAGCAGTAGAAGTACAAAAGGGTCCAGATTCATTACAATATGGGCAATCAAGTCCCGGAGGAATAGTAAACCTAGTTAAAAAGAAACCTTCAAAAGAGACTATTGCAAATATTGAATTAGAAATAAATGACAATCCATCTTATACTCCAAAACTTGATATTGGAGGTAGTTTAAATGAAGATAAATCACTTTATTTTAGACTTGTTTCTACAATGAAACATGATAAAGGATATTTTGATAATAATACAAATACAAATAGTGTATTTATAGCTCCAAGTTTAGCTTATGAGATAAATGACAATCACACTTTAACTTTTATTTCTGAATATACAAAAGAGACTACTCCTTCATCTTTTGGAACATATGTAAACAGTAGAGGTAAAATTGTAGCTCCTCTTGATACTGTTATTTCTAATCCTGATGAAGAATTCAAAAAAACTCAGAAAATCATTGGATTTGATTTAAATAGCACTTTTAATACTTGGAATTCAAATTTTAAATATAGATATATCGATTATGTAGGAGATAATGGCAATGTACATATGCCACAAAAATACAATGAATCAACTAATGTTGTAACAAGAGCTTATGCATATCAAAAACAAGAATTTCAAGAACATGCACTTCAATATACAATAAATAAAGAAGCCAATATATTAAATCTAAAAAATAATATTACGTTGGGTGTTGATTACAATAAAGCTTACTCAAAACTTGATATGTATTATGATGGTGCAACTGCATATAATTTAAATTTATCAAATCCAACATATGAACAACTTACTAATTTATCTAATCACTCAGGGGCAAGGGATATGTCAACTCCTAAAACAAATGTCAAATCATGGGGGACATTTTTGCAAGATAGTATAAATCTAACTGATGATTTAATATTTAGCGCAGGAGTAAGATATAGTGAATCTAAACCAAAAAATGGAAAAAAAACTGATGCAATCACTCCATCTTTTGGATTAGTTTATCATGTGACAGACCAAACAAGTATATATACAAATTATTCTGAATCTTTTACTCCAAATACACAGATAGATATTAGTGGAAATATTTTAGACCCAGAAACGGGAAAAGGATATGAAATAGGAGTCAAACAAAAACTATTTGATGATAGATTGAATTTAACTGCTGCCATATTTAAAATAGAAAAAGAAAATATTGCTCAACTTGATCCAGCTGATGTTACCAATACAAAATATAAATCAAGTGGTAAACAAGAAAGCCAAGGTTTTGAGTTAGATGTAAATGGAGCAATAACATCAAACTGGTCTGTGATTGCTTCATATGGTTATACTAAAACAAAAAACAAAGATAATGACAATAACTATTTAAGCAATATTCCAAAACACACAGCAAGTATTTTTACGACATATAAATTATCTACTTTTGATTTACCAGATTTTTATGTTGGTGCGGGAGCTAGATATTTAGGAAGTAAATATGCAGATGATGCAAATAGTATAAAACTAGATTCTGCAATTATTTATAATGCAACAATTGGTTATAAAAAAGGAAATTGGAAAGCAAATATTAGTGTTCAAAATCTAACAGATGAAGAGTATGTTGATGGTGCGCTATCTAGTTCAGCAGCTGGTACAAGGGTATATCTTGGTAAACCAAGAACTTTCCTTGCAACTATAAGTTATAAATTTTAAAGAAAGCAATAATGATACAAAAATTATATAAATATTTATCAACACCAGAAAAAAGTGGCAAAAGAATAGGAATATTTAGAACAATAACCTCCATATTTGGAGGTTTAGTTGTGGCTTACTTAGGTATGACCCTACTAGCTTTTTTAATTCCAATTGAAGTACAAAAGTCTGCAATTATATCTATAATGTTAAATACTTTTGCTTGGGCAATAGCAACAATATATATTGCATTATCCTTTACAAAATTAAGTGCATTACTTAGATTTTTAGTTCCTACAATCGTATTTTCACTTGCACTTTATATTTTTTATTAAAGGTTATAAATGAAAGAAACAAAAGCAAAACTATTTAAACAAAGACTTTTTAGGATGCACATAGCAATAGGAATACTTTTTTCTTCTTTTATGTACATTTCTATTTTTTTTGGAATTTTTACAATACTATTACCATATATAAAAACATGGGAAAAACCATCAAGACTTATAGAAAAAATTGATATTAGAAAAATTGATTATAATTCTATGATAAATAAAGTTTTGGAGAATCCAGACTTCCCAAAAGATAATATACTTATTAATCTACCTGGAAATATGGGCGATCCAGCAGTTACTATAACTCATAGATTTGCAAAAGAACATGCCTTTAATCCTCATACTAATAAAGAAATAAACAATGAAACAAAAGAAGAATCTAATCTTGCTGATTTTTTAAATCAATTACATTATGGGTGGCCCTTAAAAACTATTGGAATGATCTTTTTAGGATTTGTAGCAGTTGGAACGCTTGTATTAATAATCACAGGACTTATTTTGATTATTATTGTAAAATTTAAAAATAAAGGTCAAAATCAACAAGCCCTATTTTCAAAAATTCATGTGAAGATTTTCTCATGGATATTTTTACCCTTAACCTTGATTACCATTACTGGTGCAGTTATGAACATAGGATTAATCACTGCTGGTCCAATGTCACAATTGCTTACAAAAGGTGAAGCAAAAAGTATTGATGCAGTTGTAGGGAAAGTATTATTTGCACAAAATAAACCACCAAAGAAATCAAATGAAAAAGCACAAATGAAAAAGCTTAGTGATTTATTAATAAAAGCAGAAAAGATAAATCCTCAACTTAGCTTCAAACAAATAAAATTAATCAACTGGAATGATAAAAAAGCACAAGTTGAAATCATAGGATATAACCCATACAAACCATTTTTTAATGGAGGTATTTTTAACAAACCAACTATCATATTAAGTGCTGTTACAGGAGATTTGATAAAAAATCAAAAAGTAATGGATAAACAGTGGCCAGTATTTGTTGCAGAAGGACTATTCTTCTTGCACTTTTTATTTGGTATTGATATATTTTCTAGAATTATTATGGCTTTATTAATGGCTTTATGCGCTATAGCAATTGGATTTGGAACAATGTTATTTCTTGAGAAAAAAGCAAAAAAGTTTCAAAATAAAATTGTATTTTATCATTGGATAGGAAAATTCTCCCTTGCTAGTATGGTAGGAGTTATTCCAGCTACAGGGATGTTGTTTGTTTTGCAATGGATTTTTCCTTTTGATTTACAAGATAGAGTATTATGGCAAAAAGGGATTTTTTATAATGTATGGTTATTTACTCTCTTTTGGTCTTTTTACAAAATAAATTCTTATGAAGCAGCTAAAAACTTCTTTTTTATTGGAGGATTTTTATTTATACTATCAGTAATCCTTCATATAGCTTTTTTAAATATTACAATATCAGAACTATTTAGTCTGAAGAATATACTTGCAGTAGATATAGGTTTATTTTTATTTGGTGCAAATTTAATTTATGTTGCAGAAAAACTACCTAAAAACAGAAACGAAGCAAAACAATTTTGGACACTAAAAAAAAAGGTTAACACATGAAAATTTACTTAAAAATAATTATACTTATACTTCTAGCCATAAATCTTTATGCCCATGAATTAGATATAACAATAAAAGATAATAAAGATAATACAATGACAATAATAGCATTGTTTAATACAGGTGAAAGTGCTGCTGGAGTATTACTTAGATTAGAAGATAAAAAAACAAAAGAAGTACTTTATGAAAAAAGACTTCCACCTGACAACAAATTAACAGTTGATATTCCTAAATTTGCTTATTTAATAATTCTTGATGAAGGAGATAATGACTTAACAATTAAAGAAGGAATTCCTCCAAAAGAAGGATTTCAAGAACAGAAAAAAGTAAAAAAACAAAAGAGCAGACTTGATACTCAACTCTCTACAAGTAAAGCAATAACAGTATCTATATTTATTGCTTTCTCATTACTCTTTGCAACAATATTTGTAAGTATGAAAAATACTAATAAATTAATAAAAGAGCTCCAAAACAAAAGATAGAAGCTATTTCTATCTTTTATATTTCATTTAGTTAACTATAATTTGTTTTATTATAAAGTATTTAATATAAAATAAAAGTGATTGTTATGAAATATAGTTTTTTGAAAATATCTATTCCCATTTTAATTGTTATTATTGCTATGTTTGCTATAACATCAAAGTTTATTCAACCAGCTCCTATTAAAAAACTGGTTATTGCAACTGGTTTAAAAGATGGCAATTATTATAAAATAGCAACTGAATATAAGAAGCTTTTAGAAGAGAATAAAATAGATGTAACTTTACTTACTACAAAAGGTTCAGTTGATAATATAAAACTTATAAAAGAGGGAAAAGTAGATATTGCCTTTGCACAAAATGGAATATTAAATATTTCTGAACCAAATATAGAATTTTTAGGGAATATTTACTATGAACCCTTATGGATATTTTATAAAAATGACCAATACAAAATTGATTATCTCATTCAACTAATCACTAAAAAAATATCAATTGGTGAAGATGGAAGTGGCACTAAAGATTTATCAATGAAACTTCTAAAAGATAATGGAATAGACAATAGCAATAGCACAATTTTATCTCTTGATACTCAAACTTCAAAGAAAATGCTTCTTGATGGTAAAATTGATGCTATGTTTATGGTAACTTCCCATAAATCACCTGTAGTAAAAGAGTTACTTGAAGATCCAAAAATAAATGTATTAAGTATAAAAAGAGCAAAAGCTTATGGACAAAAGTATGGATTTTTGGCAGCTTTAACTCTTTATGAAGGGACACTTGATTTATATAAAAATATTCCAGAAGAAAATATAAATTTATTATCTACAAGTGCTAGTTTATTAGTTAATAAAAATGTTCCAGCAGAACTTACTCGACTTTTTTTAAAACAAGTTAAACTAATACATTCAAAAGAGTCTTTATTTGCAAAAGAGAATCAATTTCCAAATTTATTAAATACAAACCTTGAAATAAACAAAGAGGCAAAACAATACTTTACTAATGGAGATACTTGGTTAGAAAAGATTTTTCCATATTGGATTGCCTCTAATATTGATAGATTAAAGCTTCTTTTAATTCCATTATTAACTTTAATGTTCCCACTTTTTAAAGGCATTTTTCCTTTATATCAATGGAGTATGCGTTCAAAAATATATAGATGGTATAAAATATTAAATAAAATTGACAAAAAAATAGCTACAGCAAGTAATGAAGAGTTGGAAAAATTTAATGAAGAACTTGATGAATTAAGTATTGAAATACAAAAAGAGACAAAAGTTCCCTTATCTTTTATGGGTGAATATTATAATTTGATGGTTCACCTGGAACTAATCCAAAATAAAATCAAAGAGAGACTAAATCTAACACAAATCAACAATTAGATATAATTCTGAAATTTTTTATAAGGACTAAGATTTGAGAATACTTTCAGGAATACAACCCTCAGGAATTATTCATATAGGTAACTACTTTGGAATGATTAAAAAAATGATTGAATCACAAGATGATGGTGAACTTTTTGCCTTTATTGCTTCATATCATGCATTGACAACTGTAAAAGAAAAAGAGCTTTTAGAAAAAAATATCTTTGAAGTAGCAGTAAACTTTTTAGCACTTGGAATGGATCCAGAAAAATCAACTTTTTGGGTACAACATCATGTAAAAGAAGTACTAGAGTTATACTGGCTTTTATCAAATCATACATCTATGGGTTTACTTGAACGAGCACATTCCTATAAAGATAAAGTAGCTCGTGGTTTTCAAACAAACCATGGACTATTTTCTTATCCTGTACTTATGGCTGCTGATATTTTAGTATATGACTCAAATATTGTACCAGTAGGAAAAGATCAAATCCAACATGTGGAGATGACAAGGGATATAGCAAATAGTTTTAATAACCACTATAAAACTGATATTTTAGTATTGCCAGAAGCAAAAGTTGATGAAGTTGTTGCAACAGTTCCGGGAACTGATGGAGCAAAAATGTCAAAATCTTATGGAAATACAATTGATATGTTTGGAGACGCAAAAACAATCAAAAAGCAAGTTATGGGAGTAGTAACTGACTCTAAAGGATTAGATGATGTAAAAGATCCTACAACATGCAACATTTACAAACTTAGTGAACTATTTATGAATGAAGAAGAATTAGCAGAGCTAAGACAAAGATATGCAACTCCTGGTGAAGGATATGGACACTTTAAAATGACCCTATTAGATAAAATCAATGAGCATTTTGAACCATATGCCCAAAGAAGACAAGAGCTTTTAAATAATCCAAAAGAAGTACATGAAATACTTGCATTTGGAGCCGAAAAAGCTGGCAAAGTAGCAAAAGCTAAAATGGAAAAAATCAGAGATATAGTAGGACTATAAAATAAAAAGTGTAGTTAAACTTTAACTACACTTATTACCTCATCAACTTTATTAAATATCTCTTCAACTCTTTTTTGCCAAAGATTTCCAAACTCTTTTATCTCTTCTTCATTTGCTTTTTTTGAAAGAGATTTTTGCATCAAAAATTGAAGTTCTTCACTCATGTTTATTGAACTTGTATCATAAAAAACATCTACACTATTTTTTGTATCAATCCTTGTAAATCTAGCATTTGAAGAAATATCTTTTTCAAAAAACATCAAATGTCTTCTATCAAAATTACCAGACAAACCTTTAAATCCAGTATCATAAGTAGCACCAGTTATATTAGACATAACATTTGAGATAACTCCTGTGACACCATCATTTTGTTTACTTGAAAACTCTATTTTAATTTCGCCTCGAACTGGTATTTCATTTGTATACAACTCTTCTAAAGCTTTATATGTCATAAGATATGCACCTAAAACTGTAGGACAAGAGTGCCCTGCACTTTTTACTATCTCTTTATATGAGAAGACAAGTTCACCATCACTGAAGGCTCCTAAAAAGCTAGAAAGATTATCTTTTAATTTTATTTGGGGAATTTTGTCAAAAAATTCTGGGTAGTTCATAAAAAATCCTTTTAAGATTTTTTACAGATATATATTTCCTTATCACTTTGACCGTAATCATGCAGATTAAAATCAATTACTCTTTCAACTTCAAAACCAGACTCTTTTAGAAGTTCTTTTAATTCATTTCTTTCATAGTAATATTGAATAATAGCATCATTCTCTTTTTTGAAAAGATTGTTTTTATCTTGTGTAAAAAGGGTAATATCTGTAAATAGTTTCTCTTCTTCAAAAGTAGCATCTATAACTATAAATTTATCACCTAAATCCATACTCAAAGTTCCTTGTGCCACATCTTCAAATCCAAAAAGTGAGTTTACATCAAAAATAAAATATCCGCCTTGATTTAAAACAAGATTCATCTCAGTAAAAAATGTTTTTACATCTTTTTTTGGTATATAATTAATAACATCAAAAATTGCAGTTGTGCAATCATATTTTTCTTTTACTTCATTTAAAGGCAAACTTGCTACATTTTTGATGCCATTTTTTTTACAGATTTTTATTTGTTCACTACTTAAATCTATACCGTAAGAGTTTAACTTTAAAGAAGCTAATTGATTTAAAAAAGACCCCTGTCCACAACCTACATCTAAGATATTATCGAGTTTCTTTTCTATTATTATAGAGATAAATTCACTATGAAGTCTAAAAACCTCATCTTCAAAATCTAAATATTCTTCTATTTTTGCATATAAATTTAAACCCATTATAAAACTGCTTTGATTCTTTCTCTTAGTTCTAAGATTTTATCTTTTTTTGCATAATATGAATTCTTGTTTGCTATTAGGTGTGCACTACTTAACATAATAGTTGGACCTACTTCTAAGCCATTTTGTTTCATTGTTTCACCTGTTTCTACAATATCCACAATACAATCACTTAGATTAACTAAAGGTGCAAGTTCTATAGAACCATAAAGTTTTATAATTTCAACAGCCATTGCTTTTTCTTCGAAGTATCTTTTTGCTATTTTTTCATGTTTTGTTGCAACTGTAATTTTACTTTTTGTGAAGTCTAACTCTTCGCCCTTTCTAAGACCAAAAGCAACTTTACACTTTCCAAGTTGCAAATCAAGAAGTTTGATTAAGTCGTACTCTTTTTCTTCTAAAACATCTAAGCCAACAACACCTAAATCAGCCGCTCCATGCATTACATAAGTTGGTACATCTTGGTTTCTTACATTTAAAAACTTAAATCCACTTTTCTCTAAAATCAATTTTCTTTTTTCAAATATAAACTTTTCACCAAAAGCTTTCTCAAATTTGTCTAAAGTCTCTTCTGCGATTCTTCCCTTAGGCAATGCAATTGTTAGCATCAATAATCCTTTTCATGTTCTTAAATATCAAATCTTTTTTATATATACTATTTTCAAAATATTTACTAAATAGCTCTCCGTCGCCACCTGTAAAAATGATTTTTCTGTTTTTGCTTACTTCTTTGATTGGTAAAATAATAGATTTCATCATGGCATATGATATAGCATCTTTTGTTTGAAGCGGTATTTTATCCAAATTTATATTTATATCAAAATCAAAATTTAGTTTTTTAGAGATTTTAGGGTAAGTATTCATATATGCTCTACAACCTGGTAATATAAAACCACCAGAATGTTTCTCATCCATAATATCAACTGTTATGGCACTTCCTGCATCTACAACTACACAATGTTTTTCAAAATAACAAGCAAGTGCTCTATCTATTCCCAAGCCTTTATATTCTGTCTCAAACTTCATTAGCTTTTCTATATTTTTTGCTTGTGGATTTGATTTTATAAGTTTTTTAGAACCCTTATCATTTACTGAGACAAAATATATTTCATCATCAAATTTTGGTAATTCTTCGTCTAATAAATATCTTTTATCTTTACCATTTATCAAAAAATGGTATGTACTATTTCCTATATCACATAAAATCAATATCAACACTCCATTTATTATCCACAAGTAATTTTTTAGCTTTTGAGCATAAAGGTGAACCAATGAGCAAAATCTTTTTCTTAAAATTATGTTCTTTATAAGCACTTAGTTTTTCAAGAAGTTCCATCAATTCTTCCGCAGTCTTTCGTATAAATCGACTTTTTGAGTTATGTAATATAATAGCATAGTAGTTTTTATCAATTCCAGTTGCACAATAAATTTCAACTTTTTTTCGACTCCCAATAGTTTTTGGGTCTATCTTTTCTATTGATTTAAAAATAATATCTTTTTTGTTAAAATAGTTGGTTAAATCTTTCAAATATGATTTCCTTATAAAAAAAATATTGTATCAAAAAAATCGTTTAAAAGTGTTAAGGGTAAATTATAAGAATGAATAACTAAACAGCATAGGCTTTATTAAGTTTCTTTTCTAATTTCTTTTGAATATATGTAAATACTAAAACAATAACCCAATAAACTAATGCAACTGCAAGAAATGACTCAAAATATTTATAACTACTAGAAGCTTCAAGTTGAGCTTTTGCCATTATTTCAGGTACACCTAGTGTAAATGCAAGAGATGTACTTTTTATTAAATCAATGAAGTTATTCATCAAACTTGGCACTGCAACTCTAATTGCTTGAGGTAATATAATATATATGAAAGTTTGTGTGTTTGACAAACCTAATGAAGAAGAAGCCTCAAATTGACCTTTGTCAATTGATGAAATAGCTCCTCTAATTGATTCTGCCATGTATGCAGAAAAGTGTAAAGATAGACCAGCAATTGATGCAGAATATGCATCTAAATTTGCAAAAACTGGAAATATTTGAGGAAGTCCATAATATAGTAAAAATAGTTGAACTAATAAAGGAGTTCCCCTTAAAAATGAGATATACAAATCACAAAATTGAGAAATAACTTTTACTTTATATGTTTTCATTATAGCAATTAATATTGCAATAAATAGTGCTATTACAGTTCCTATGAGTGCCATAGATACTGTAATATCAATATATTTAAATAGTATTGGGAAAATTCCCAATGCGTAATCTACATCAAATGTTTTCATTATTTATCTGTAATATTAGTATCAAACCAATATATAGAGATCTTTTTTAATGTTCCATCTTTTCTAAGTTCTTCAATAGCTTCATTTACTTCTTTGATCAATGTCTTATTTTTTTCATTTTTTACAAAAGGAAAAGAGTTTGTCAATATTTCAAGAGGTTCCCCCACTATTTTTAAAGGCAATTTAGTTTTTTTAATAAGTTCAACCGCAGAAGTTCTATCTTGAACAAAAGCTGCTATTCTATTTAATTTTACATCTTGTTCAAATCCATTTCCTTCATATGTTACAAGTTCAATTTCATTGTTTTTATCTAAACTTCTTACAATTTGTGCATAATTTGTACCTAAAGTTACACCAACTTTTTTACCTTTTAAGTCATCAAAAGATTTTATATCATTATTATCTTTATTTATGATAATTTGCGCACCATCGTATACATAAGGAGTTGTGAAGTCATATTTTTCTATTCTTTTATCTGTCATTGTTACTTGGTTTGAAATAGTATCAATTTTACCAGTTTCTAACATTCCAAATAGTCCTGAAAACTTAGCAGTTTTAAACTCAATTTTTGCATTTAATTTTTTACCAATGGCATTCCAAACATCAATTTCAAACCCTTGTAGTTTATCATCTTTATAAAATGTAAATGGAAAATATGCACCTGAAGTTCCAACTTTAATGACTTTTTCATTTGCTGTTGTATCTGCACCTTTTTTCTCATCTGAACAACCTATAAATAATAGAGTTGATAAAGTAAGAAAAATTAATGTTAATTTTTTCATTAATAGCCTTTTATTTCTTTTTTGGAATTTTACACACTTTTGGTTAATCCTTACTTACTTTTTATTTGTATATTGTAATTTATAAGTTAATATTTTGAATAAGAATTTTAAATGCAATAATTATTAAGATTATTCCACCAAATATTTCAGCTTTACTTTCATACTTTTTAGTTCCTTTTGAGCCAATCATAACACCAATAAAACTAAATATAAATGTTATAATTCCAATAATAAATAGTGATAAATATATATTTAAATTAAATAAGTGAAGTGAAAAACCTGCAGCCATAGCATCAATACTTGTTGCTATAGCTAAAGTAAATAATATTTTTGTTGAGACTTTTGTTATCTCTTCTTCAACATTTTCTCCTAGCGCTTCCATAATCATTTTAATAGCAATTATAAGCAATAATAAAAATGCAATGATATAATCAAAACTACCAATATAATCTTTTAATCCAACTCCACCTAAATATCCAATAAATGGCATTAGAGCTTGGAAAAAACCAAAATATAATCCAGCTTTTAATGCTAATATTTTTAAGTTTTCATTACTTTTTATTCCAAGTCCAATAGATACAGCAAAGGCATCCATACTAAGTGCAAATGCTAAAACCAAAACCTCTAACATATCACTTTTGTCTTTTTGTATAACAAGCTAACTGCAAACAATATTATAAATGTAATTCCCGCAAAAACAAATGGGAAATTAGGATTTATTGAATACAAAATAGTACTTAAAAGTGGTCCAACTATTATTCCAAGACCTTGTGCTGAAGATACTGTCCCAGCTGCAATTCCTTGTTCATGAGCCTCTACACTATTTGCTGTAATTGCTAAAAATGCAGGCATTATCATTCCTAGCCCAATAGTTCCTATACAAAAAGCCATCGTTAATTCTTCTTTTGTGGTAATTATTCCTATTAATAAATAACCAATAGCACTAAATGTTGCACCTAAAGTTAACCAATTTATAGGTTTTACAGATTTTAATTTTGAAACAACAATTTGAGTTAAGATAAAAACGACTCTAATAATGGCTAATATATAACCTGTGATTTTTGCTGTTTCAATCTCATTCGTTTGAAATCTATCTAGAATAAAAAATCCTAAACAAATTTGTGATGTGACTATACTAAACATTGTAATAAATGATGCAATCATTGGAAGTCTTAATCTTTTATCTAAAAAATGCAAAGGTGTGTCTTTTATTTTTTCTATCTTTCTATCTTTTTCTAAAAAGAAAAGGGCAATAAAAACAGCAAATAAAGGCAAAATCGCAGCAGCATATAAAGGAATAGCTAACCCATAAGTTGCCAATGCACCGCCAATAATTGGACCTAAAATCATCCCTAAGCCATTTGAGGCACCTAAACTAGCCATATATGAAGTTCTTTTTCCAGATTTTACTTTATCAGCTATTAAAGCATTACAAACTGGCGGAATTGCTGAATAAAAGACTCCTATAAGTAGTCTAGTTATTATTAGAACTATAAAAGAAATAATTACCAAAGGTGGAGTAATAACAGCATAATTTACAAATATTGCTAAGAGTAAATAAGATATGAAAAATCCAAAAATACTTAATAATAAAATATTCTTTCTTCCAAAAATATCACTTTTTTTACCCCAAAATCTTGACAAAAATATCCAAGCAATACCAGCAAGTGCTACCATAACACCGGCATGCCACTCTTGCAAATTTAGTTTTCTAATAATTGGACCTACTACGGCTAAAAATGCCATCATTGAAGAAACACATAAAATAGTAATCCCTATTAATGGTTTAATCTCTTTCATTTATAATTCCTTTAAAAAATAATACTACATATATCATTGAGATAAATGAAAATAATGAGGAAACAATAATCATCGTGTTATATCCAAAAATTCCAGATAAAGAAATACCAAATACACTAGCAATAACACCTGTTAACATTAAAGGTGTAAACTGTAAAGCATATTCAGTTGTAGGTGATTTTGTTGATAATTGATCCATCATAAGCGCATGAATAATTGGCATAGAAGCACTATAACTTATAAAAATAATTCCCATAGATAAGGAAGCAAATAAAATATTTGAGTGACCATTAACAAGAAATAATAGTGTTAAAAAACCAAAACCTTCAAAAATACTAATACTAATAAGCATCGTTTTCCTTGAAAATATTCTTAATAAAAAACCACTAATAACGGCTGCAATAACACCTATGACACTTCCAACTACACCATTTATAAACCCAATTTTATCTAAAGAATAACCAGCATCTACCAATATTGGAGTTAGTAAAGCATAGGACATACTCATTCCTATTGGATAAATTATTAATAAAATAAGTAATAACAAACGCCCCTTTTTATTCCAAAATTGATAAAAAAGTCTCCATGAAATATCATGGATTGTATGTTCAACTTCACACTTAGATTCTTTATAAAAAAATAATTGAATAAGAGTAATAGTTGTAATAAAAGCTAAAAGTAATATAGTAGCACTCCAACCAAAATACTCATAAATGGCTAAAGCTCCCCCAACGCCTACAATATTTCCAATAATTCCTCCTGTTGTTTTAAGAGTACCTCCCAATCCTCTTTCATTTATATTTAAAAGTTTAAAAGCTAATCCCTCTGTTGCTATGTCTTGACTAGCTGCTAAAAGTCCCACTAAAACCAAAGATATAATTATGATTAATTTATCTTCAATAACATCAAAAAAAGAAGAAAAAGAGTTTGATATAATCAATAAAAGCTGAACTATTTTAAGAAAACTAGAGTAATATCCCTCGTGTTTTGTAACATATCTATCTACCCAAGGAGCCCATAAAAACTTTACAACCCAAACTAAACTAATTAAAGAAAAAAAGCCTAATTGTTCCAATGGCATGCCACTTTTTCGCCAGATTGCAATAATTGCAACTGAAAAGAAAGAAAATCCCACATATTGAGTAATATATAAACTAGCTAATAGAAAAATAGATTGGATATTCAAAGCAGAACATTTATGCATCCAGACTCCATTCTTTTACTCTTTGTTGAGCAGACCACATATCAAAATATTTGTCTTTGTTATTTACTAATTCATTATGAGTACCCATCTCAATCACTTCTCCATTATCTAATACAAGGATATTATCTGCACTTGAAATAGTAGAAAGTCTATGAGCAATTACTATTACTGTTTTATCTTCAAGAAGTTTATCAATAGCTTTTTGTACAGCGACTTCACTTTGAGTATCAAGAGCAGCAGTGGGTTCATCAAGAATTACTATGGGTGCATTTTTTAATATAGCTCTTGCTATACTTATTCTTTGCTTTTCTCCTCCACTTAAGCTTCCACCAATATCTCCTATTGTTGTATTATAGCCAGCAGGTAACCTAGAAATAAACTCATGACAAAATGCACTTTGGGCTGCAATTTCTACTTCTTTATCCGTAGCATTTTGATTTGCCATACGAATATTATTCATAATAGTATCATCAAATAAATATACATCTTGAAATACCACTGAGATATTTTTCATCAAATCTATTGAACTCATATTTTTTATATTTATTCCACCAATTTTAATACTTCCAGTTTGGGGATCTGAATATCTCATAATCATTTTTGTAAGTGTTGTTTTACCACAACCTGAATGTCCAACTATAGCTGTCATTGTTTTATTTGGCATAGAAAAACTTACTTTTTTAAGTGCATTTGTTTTCTGATTTTCATAAGCAAAACTTACATTATCAAAAGTAATATCAAAAGTTTCTGCCTCTTGATATGGTTTTTCTATAATTAATGGATAAATAGCGAAAATAGCTTTTATTCGATTAAATGCTGAATCCATGATATCAAATACTGAAACTACTCCTAAAAAAATAGATAAGGGTTCTGATAATCTAGATACAACAATTACAGCAGCAGCTAAAGTTATAATAGATAAGCTATTATCTAATATAAAATATGAGCCTATAAAAACCAATGCCAATAAAGTTATTTCAATCAAGATACCCATAAGTACAAAGGGAATTTGTCCTTTATTTAATCCTTCTTTTTGTACTTCTTTTACATGGGCTATAGAATCATGTAAATTTTGAGCATTCACTCCAACCTTATTCACAGCTCTTAATACAGGTAAACCTTGAATGTATTCTATAAAATCAGCTTCTAAAATTGCATTTGCTTTATTAAATTCAACTTTTTCTTTATTTGAATCATTTCTTTTCCAATTATAAAGAGGAATAGCAAATGGCAAAATTAATAAAATCAATAAAGCCAATCGATAGTCAACGAAGAAAGTAAAAATAACAATGGTTATTGGTACAATTATGATTTGTAAAAACATAGAAGCAATCATCCCCATGTGTAAAACAGACTCATCCACATTACTTGAAAAGATTGAATTTAATTCTCCAGTTTTATACCTTGAAAGTTTTTCTAAAGGCATTTTTCTAAGTGCAACGCCGAGTTTTGTTCTTATATCATGACTTATTTCTACTATATTACCCGTATAATCAAAATCATGCCCTTTCCATTTTGCCCAAAATGATATGACACTAAACAAAGCCATTACTCCTAAATATAAAAAAGTATTTGATAAAATAAATGTCTCTGCAAACATTGATTTTAACATAGGATAAAACATACCAAAAGCAAGACCTTGTGATACAAAAGCCAAGGTAAAATATATCAAACTTTTTTTAAACTCATTTTCTTTATCACCTGCTAATTCTAAAGTGAGTTTATAAATAGTAGAAATAGAGGTAAATTGATTCTTTTTCATTTTTCAGCTCCTATATGTTGCATATCCCAATTTTGAGCTTTTTCATAATTGCTCCAAAGATTTGCATAAATCCCTTGCATCTGTAAGAGTTCTTCATGCTTTCCTTTTTCTTTTATTTCACCATTATCAAATACTATGATTTGATTAACATCTTTTATGGTTGAGAGTCTATGTGCAATTACAATAACTGTTTTATTTTTCATCAGATTTGCTAAAGCTTTGATAATTTCTTCTTCATTTTCAGGATCAGCAAAAGCAGTTGCTTCATCAAGCACTACAATAGGAGCATTCCTTAAAATCGATCGAGCAATCGTAATTCTTTGTTTTTGACCACCTGAAAGATTTGTTCCTCTATCTCCTGCCATTGTTTCATAGCCATTGGGTAAACTTTGGATAAATTCATGAATTTGAGCTGCTTTTGCAGCTTGTATCATATCTTCGTCACTAGCATTATTATTGGCTATTTTTATATTATTTCCAAGGGTATCATTAAATAAAAAGGTATCTTGAAACACAAAGGAAACTGTATTCATTAAAGTTTCTGAATCAATATTTTTGATATTTACATCACCTATTTTAATAGTTCCACTTGTTACATCCCAAAATCTAGGAATAAGTTTTGCTACAGTACTTTTCCCTGCTCCACTTGCTCCTACAAGTGCCGTTACTGTATTTTTAGGTACTTCAAAAGAGACTCCTTTAAGTGCGTAATTATCTTCTTCCTTATATTTAAATGAAACATTTTCAAATACAATATTGGTATTTTCGATTTTTTCTTTTTTATCACTTATTTTTAGAGTAGGAATTGCCATAATTTCTTGTATTCTTATAGCAGCTGCAGTTGATTTTTTGACAAAATTACTCATCCACATTAAAGGTATCATTGCATCTGCCATTCCTGTACTTACAAGTAAAGCAGCAATAAAAGGAGCAAATAAAAGAGTGCCATTTATCATAAAAAATAATCCAGCAATACTTATAGCTAAAAGCGTTGGCATAGGACTTAGTATAGTCATAGATATTCTAGCTGGATTACTTGTTGTTGCTATCCACTCTTTTAAATGCATACGGTATCGATCAAGTGAATTATTATATCGTTTAAAAGAAGTTGTACCATCATCAAATGTTCTAACAACTGGCATTGCTTGAATAAATTCAACAACTGCTTTATTGATTTCGGATTGGCTTTGTTCATAATTATTCCTATAATTCACCGAATCCTTCATCACAAGACTCATAAGAATGCCACCAATTAATAATACACCAAAAGCAACAAAAGCTAATCGATAATCAATAAAAAATAGTGCTATCATTGAAGCAATAGGAGAAATAATTGCTTTTGCCATAAAAGGTGTATTATCTGCCACAAAAGCATGCAAGTTTTTCACATCATCAAGTAAAACTTTTTTTATCGCACCAGTACCTATAGTTATTATATGACCTAATGGAACTTGTGACATATGAGTAGTAATCTTTACTCTTAAAATTTGTTCTAACCTAAAAGCTCCAAGATGAGATATTACAAAAGAATAATACTTAGCCAGAAATGAAAAAATTGTAATTACAGATAAAAGAATCAAAGATTCTTTTAATTCAAAGTTTATTCCAAATAAACTAATAGACCCACCTGATGTCAACCCTATAACGTATGCTAAAAGGACGAATCCCATAACTGAAGTAATTGCGCCAATAGCTGATAAGAACATCGCAAATTTTATATAAATATTAACTGGAGCAATAATACTCCAAAGTCCTTGTTTTTGTTTTTCATATTTTTTCATATATTTGTCCTAAAGTTTAAATAAAGAGTATATAGATATTGATAACTTATATCAATATCTATTTTAGGTTAAAGGGATTATTTTTTGTTAAGTTGGTATTAAAATTTATAAATTGCACCTACACCAAAACGTCTAGGTTCATTAAACCCAACCCAAGATCCACCACTTTTTGACATATATGAATTAACATAATCTTCATTAGTAATATTAGTAATATAACTATATATATCCCAATCACCAACTTTATAACCAACTTTTATATTTGATGTAATTCCTCCGTTTGATTCAATCATTCTGTCACTATTTGCCCCATCAATAAAAGTTGTTTCTCCTCTTGAATAAATATCTAATCTCCCATATAAACCTTTTTCTTGTATATAAGCGATCCCTAAACTAGCCGTATAATTTGGAGTATATTCTATTTTATTCCCATCAAATTTTTTAGTTCCATTATCATAGTCATCATATTTAGCTTGTATAAAACCTACTGCTCCTGATAATTCTATATTATTAGTTAAATAATACCTTCCATCAACTTCTATTCCTTGAGAGTGAGCTTTCTTTGCATTTGATGTTTGAAAAATAGTGCTTCCACTTAATTGTTTATAAACATGAATATCTTCAATATTCATTCTAAAAATTGAAGCATTAATAGAATAATTTTCGCCCAAGTATTTCATACCAATTTCATAATTAATTGATTCTTGTGGCTCAAAAGTATTGTCTTCACTACTTGAATTTGAGGGGTAGTAGTTAAAGCCACCTGGCATATAACCTTTTGTAATAGAAGCAAAAGTTTTTAAATTATCATTAACTTTATATGAAATAGCAACTTTAGGTAAAAAACTATTCCAAGTCTTTTCATCATTATAATTTATATCAGAATTTGATACACCTCCCCAACTTGATTTAGCAATAGCATCTATCTCTTTTTTTATTTTTTGATACCTAGCACCTAAGGTTAATTCAAATTTTTCTCCCAAAGGAATCATTGTTTGCCCAAAAATTGCTTGAGTTTTACTATTACTTGTAGAATATGCATCTCCTACATAAATAGCCCCCATATAAAGTTGTTCTGCTCCATAAGGACCTTGTTCTCTTTTTTCTTTATCAAAATAAACACCACTAATCCACTTTATATCTTGATTTTTACTTGTAAGTTTAATTTCTTGTGTCCAA
Source organism: Arcobacter sp. F2176 (assembly GCF_004116465.1). Lineage (NCBI taxonomy): Bacteria > Pseudomonadati > Campylobacterota > Epsilonproteobacteria > Campylobacterales > Arcobacteraceae > Arcobacter > Arcobacter sp. F2176. The sequence continues at coordinate 69,260 of NZ_PDJV01000006.1, read as the reverse complement.
GTATCTGTGTTTGTATAATTGAATTGTTTTAAGCCATCATTAGTATTATTTGCTTGGTTATCAGTATCATACTGTCCATCTAAATCAAACTTTTTATGTGTAGTTGTTGAATCAATCTTAAATTTTTCCACTTCATATGATAAATTTATTGCTTGAGATTTTACTTTTGTTTTTTCAAATGTCGGCACATCAAAATTTACATTCTTCGCTGTTTTACGTTTTAAGCTATTTATATCTAAACTCGGATCTGAGCCAAACCCATCAATAAAGTAATTTTTCTTGTAATTATCAGTTAATGTTAATTTAGTCAAAAATTCATCACTTGCTTTATATAAAAAAAACCCACTTGTTTTTCTATCTTGCTTTTTATTAGCATTTTTATTCATGCCTTCATGATGATTAGTAATCCAACCATCATCACTTTTAAATGATCCATTTATTCCAGCAAATAATTTATCTTTGATTAAAGCTCCACTAGCATTTAGAGTTGTTCTCATATAGTTATAATTGCCATATTCAGCACCTATTGCTCCTCTCCATTCATTTTCAGGTGTTTTAGTAATAATATTTATAACTGCACCTATGGCATCTTTCCCATAAAGTGTACCTTGAGGTCCTCTTAATATTTCTATTTGTTCTACATTAACCAATGAGGGATCAAAATCATATCTATCATAATAAGGAACACCATCTACATAAATGACAACAGGATTATTATTTGTAAACATAGAACTATTCAATCCTCTAAATGACAAATTAGTCCCCATCCCTGTATTTCCTCTTATATTCATATTAGGTACTTCTTTTACAACATCAAAAACTTTTTTTATTCCTTTTTCTTCTAATTCTTCATTTGTAATCACCGTAATACTTTGAGGTACATCAGATATACTTTCTTCAACTTTATTTGCACTTACCATTACCTCATCAAGTGTAACGTTTTGATTAGCATATAAAGTAGAACTCACAATTAAGGAACAAGTAATATATTTCACTAAATTTACTTTTTTCATTTTCTCTCCCTAGATTAATGATATATTAAATAATTCTGGATTATAATAATAATAATTCTCAACTTCAAGTATGTTTTTAAGAAATCAGTATTTTTTTTTAATATTAAGGGATAAAATGTCTTATAATTTTACATTAAACAATATGAGTGAATTTATGTGTTCATCAACTTTAAAAGAAGATTACAAAATCAATTTCCCAGATAATCTGGGTTTTATGTCATGCAAAAAAGAAATTGTTACTGAAGATATTTTTCTTTTTAAAACACATGCACTTGCAAATAAAACTCTTGCTTTACAAGCTATCTCTGAAGTAAAGGGTTTAGTAATTAGTATCATATTAGATGGTAAAATACACTATAAAGATAATATGAACAATCAAGTTGAAACTTTTAAGAAAAATAATCTTTATATAAAATATATAAATGAATATGATTCCACTACTATAATAGATCAAAATTCTTCATCAAAAGGAATAGGAATAATTCTAAGAAATGATTTTTTAGAGAAAAACTTTTTAAATCACTTTAGTCACATAAACGATATAAAAGAAAAAAATTCAAATAAACTTCCATCATTATCTATTTATAGAAAAGATATTTCAAAAAATCTCCACCTTGCTAAAGAATTATATAATTCTCCTTTTCATGGAGGATTACACAATATTTATTTACAAAGTAAATGTTTAGAAATAATTTATAATGAATTTAATGAAATATTATCTTGTCCTAAATGTAATACAAAAGAAAAAATAAAACTCTCAAATGAAGATATAGAAGCTTTATATAAAGCTCGAGATATTATACTTTTGACCCATGAATTCCCGGATTTAAGTACTTTAGCAAAGGAAGTAGCTATTAATGAATTTAAACTAAAATATGGATTTAAAAAACTTTTTAGTACTAGTCCTGGGAATATGATACTTGAACAGAAAATGTTACATGCAAAACAACTTTTAGAAACAAGCGAATACTCTATTGCAGAAATTGCAAACTTTGTTGGATACAAATATCAACAAAGTTTCAGTAATGCATTTATTCATTTTTTTGGCCTTCGTCCTATAGATGTAATTAAAACAAGAAACTATTATTATTAATTTTCAAAAGAACGATAATTATCTTTTATAATAATTTAATATTGATTATCAATTGAATTTAAGTTAAAATTATATACTATAGGGGGTATACTATACTAAGGAATAAAAATGGCATATTGTTGTGATGTGGAGAGAAAAAAGTTACAAAATAGGATTAGCAGAATTCATGGGCAAGTTCATTCTTTAAAAAATAAATTTAATGACGAAAAGTTCAATTTAGATAATGACCCTTATGAAACCATTAGACAATTGACTGCTATAAAAGGTGCTGTAAGCGGTATGATAAGTTCTTATATAGAACATTATGCAAAAGGTCACTTAATAGAAAATATAAAAAAAGGCACAAGCTCAGAAGCTGAAGCACAAATTGATAATCTATTAGAAATAATCAAAGTATATGGAAAATAAAGGAAATAAATATGGGAACTTGTAAATTTGGGTTAAATGATCATAAGCCTTTTCTTGATGATAAAAACCATCATGATCATGAACACGAACATCATCATGGGCATAATTGCTCACATAGTCATGAAAAAGAACATTCACATGATCACTCACATGACCATAGAGGAACAGATAAAAAAGTATTAAAGTGGGCATTAGGTATTACACTTATTACAATGTTTGCAGAATTCTTTTATGGCTTTTTATCAAATTCATTAGCTCTTGTTTCTGATGCTATACATATGTTTACGCACTCCTTTGCACTTATAATTTCACTTTTAGCAATTATAATTGCAAGTAAACAAGCCCCACTTGAAAAAACTTTTGGATATTATAGAGCTGAAGTTTTAGCTGCATTTATAAATGGTATAACAATAGTTTTATCTATTTTGTGGATTATTTATGAAGCCATTGAACGATTTTTAAATCCTGAAGTTATTGATATAAAAATTGCTATGATTGTGGCGACTATTGGACTTGTTGTAAATATTATTACTGGTGTAATTTTAATGCAAGGAGATAAAAATAATATTAATTTAAAATCATCTTTTATCCATATGTTAAGTGATGCTCTATCTTCTGTAGCAATTATTATTGGATATATAATAATTTATTTTACTCATTGGTATTTTGTTGATATTATATTAGCAATATTAGTTGCTTTTGTTATTGGGAAATGGGCAATAGGTATATTAAAAAGTTCTACAAATACTTTAATGGAAACTTCTCCAGTAGAAATAGAAAGCGTAAAAAACTTTATAGAAAAAAAAGATAAAGTAATTGAATTACATGATGTACATATTTGGGAAATTACCCAAGATATGTACAATATGACGGCACATGTCAAAATTGATTCAAAATATATTGATAATTATGAAGATATCTTACATAATATAAATCATGATTTAAAAAAGAAATTTAAAATCGTACATACAACATTTCAGTTTGAGTGGTAAGAGTTTTTAATAAATATATTATTTTTTATACAATTATATTCATTAGTTTTTTAATAAAAGTGATAAAATACTTTTATGGAAAAAACTAATGAATTATGAAGAACAAACTGAAATTACACGAGCTGTTATAAAATCAGCTGTATTAATGTTAGAATTTGGAGCTGAAAGTATTCTAATAGAACAAACTGCACAAAGACTTGGTCGTGCTTTAGGTGTTGATTCTGTAGAGATATCTTTAATACCTTCTGCTATTGTTTTAACTACTTTAAAAGACTCCCAATCAGTAACTACAACAAGGCGTTCACATCACAAACCAATTAATATGTCAATTGTTTATGATGTACAAAAAATGACAATAGATGCTGAGAAAAATCCTAATTTGACTGCTGATTATATAACTACTACTTTAAAAAATATAAAACCAAACTATTATAATAGATGGCTTGTGGTTTTTATGGTGGGCTTGTCTTGTGCTTCTTTTGGATACTTAAGAGGTATAGATTTTAATGGCTTTTTTGTAACTTTTTTCGCTTCTTCAATTGCTATGATAATAAGACAAGAATTAGCAAAAAAGAAATTTGTATTGATTTTAACTTTTGGAATTACTGCTTTTTTTGCAACAGCAATTGCACACTTAGCATCATATTTTAATATTAGTTCCACTTCAAATATTGTTTTATCAGCTTCTGTTTTGCTTTTAGTTCCCGGATTCCCATTTATAAACTCAATGCTTGATGCAACTAAGGGATATTTATCAATGGCTTGGGGTCGTTGGATGCAAGCTTCACTTTTGACACTTGCAACTTCTATTGGAATAATTATTGCCATGTCAGTTTTTAATATAAAAGGATGGTGAGATGATTGATACTTTAGAAAATATTCTTTTGCATGCTATTTTTGCAGCTATTCCAGCTGTTGGATTTGCTATGCTTTTTAATGTACCAAAGTCAGCACTAAAATATTGTGCTATGGGTGGAGCTATTGTTTATACTTGTAGAGAATTTTTTATGACTTTACATTTGACAATAGAATTATCAACATTTTTAGCTTCTGTTATTATTGGAATTATTGCACTTTATTGGTCTAAAAAAAACTTAGTTCCAAGACCTATTTATACTGTTGCTTCTATTATTCCTATGATTCCAGGAACTTATGCTTTTACAGCCATGATAAGTTTAGTTGATATGAACTCCCATGGAGTGAGTATGGAGTTAATTGCTATTTTTATTGACAATGGATTAAAATCAGTCTCTATTATTGGAGCAATTAGTTTTGGTCTTGCACTCCCATCACTGTATTTCATGAGGTATAAAAGACCAATAATCTAATTATAGAAGTATTAAAGTTGCAAGTCCTAAGAAACTAAAGAATCCAACAACATCAGTAACAGTTGTAAGTAATACTGTACTTCCAATTGCTGGGTCTATTTTTAATTTTTGCAAGGTCAATGGTATAACTGCACCAAAAAAACCTGCACTAATTAGATTGATAACCATAGACATTGCAATAACAAGTCCTAATAAGGGTAATTTAAACCATAAATATGCTATTACTCCTATGACTCCTGCAAAAAGCAAACCATTTACCAAAGATATTATTACTTCTTTTATTATAGTTTTTTTTGCATCTTCATTTTCAATATCACCTAAAGCCATCTGTCTTACAGTTACGGTTAATGTTTGTGTTCCCGCATTTCCACCCATAGAAGCTACTATTGGCATAAGTACAGCAAGGGCAACAAGAGATTGTATAGTTGCATCAAACATACCAATTACAATAGAAGCAGCGATTGCAGTAAGCAAGTTTACACCTAACCAAATCGCTCTACTTTTACCGATTTGATACATACTCTCTTCTTGCTCAGCTTCATCATTAACCCCTGCCATGTTATAGATTTGCTCAGTTGCACTATCTTGGATAATGTCATAAACGTCATCTGAAGTAATTCTACCAATAAGTCTATTTCTATTATCCACAACAGGTAAACTAGATAAGTTATAGTTTGTAACCATATCTACCACTTCTTTTAGGTCAGCTTTATGGGATACATTATAATTTCTTAGTTTATCGCTTGGAACATCAGAAAACTTCATATCATGTTCAAAAATAATAAGCTCTTCTAATCCAACACTTCCTAAATAAACGCCACGCTTATCTGTAATATGACAATGCCAAATATTATCAACTTCTCCAATCTCTTTTAACTCTTTTAACCTTTTTATTGCATCACCAATTTTTTCATCTTCTCTTGCACTAAAAAGCTCTGTTTGCATATAAGCACCGGCTTCATCATCATTATAAGAGATAAGTTGTTCAAGTAACTCTTTATCTTCATCATCAAAACTTTCTAAAATCTCTTGTGCTAATTCTTCATTATCTTCAGAAATATTTTGGATAAAGTCAGCTGCATCATCGGTATCCATACTCGATGTAATTGCAACTATTTTTTTAGTACTGATATGATCACTAATCTCTTCTTGAACAATATCTGGCATCTCAGATAAAACTTCAGCAAGAAGAGCACTTGGAATTCTTTTAAGCATTTTAGAGTATTCATCTTCATCAATATCTCTAAGTTTTAAAAGTTGTTCAGAGATATCATAAGGGTGAACGCTATTGTTATTATCTGTTTTAAACTCTAATATTTCACTATTAAGTATTTCAACTAATTGATCAAGCTGTTCTATGTTTTTATCATTCATATTAAATCTTCTTTTTTATCTCTAGTTTTTGAGGCCTAATTGTTATATCAGTAATAACACCATTATAATTTATGATTTCTAATACACTTTTTGCAATATCGTCTGCTATTAGATATGAATTTTTACTATCTCCTGGTTCAAAATTAAAATCGTCGAAAAAATTTGTTTTTGTAAGGTCTGGATTTATTGTTGTAACTTTTACATCACTTCGTCTAAGCTCTTCAAATAGTGCTAAACCAAAATTCCTAAGTCCTGATTTTGTAGCAGTATAAAGTGCTGAAAACTTTGAATGTCTTGTAGCTTCAATTGAAGCTACATTTATAATATGTCCCTTTGTCTTTTTCAAACTTCTAAGGAGTAAATTTGATAAAATTATTGGTGCTGTTAAATTTACATCAATTAACTCTTTTATTTTAGCTAAAGATATCTCTTCATGGGGTTTAAAAATACCAATACCTGCACAATTTACCAAAATATTGATATCGTTCTCTTTAAGTAAAGATTTTATCTCTTTTTCTAAAGAATCAAAATCATTTAATCTACTTTTTAGTTTTATAACTTCATAAGCATTACTTTCTAAAATATCAGAAATAGCTTTTCCAATTCCTGAGTTATATCCTGTAACTATTGCTTTCATACTTTTAAACTTTTTCTTTTAAAATTTTTATAATAAAGGTATGCAACTATACTTAATACTATTAAAATAGCAATAATAATAACTCTTAAATACTCTTTGATTAAAAGTTGATTATCTCCTATAAAGTACCCTACTAAAACTAATATTATAACCCAAATAGCAGCACCTAAACTAGTATACAAAGAGAATAAAAATATATTCATTTTTGCTAAACCTGCTGGAAATGAAATATATTGACGAACAGCTGGAATCAATCTTCCTGAAAAGGTTGAAATATTCCCATGATCTTTAAAAAACTTTTCCATTTTATTTATAGTCTCTTCATTTATGAAAAAATACTTTCCATATTTAATTAAAAACTTTCTTCCAAATTTTACGGCTAAATAATAGTTAAACAAAGCTCCAGATAAACTTCCCAATACTCCACAAATAATTGCAATACTCATACTCATCTCGCCTTTAAAGGCTAAATATCCAGCTGGTACCATAACTACTTCACTAGGAAAAGGGAAAAAAGAGCTTTCTAGGAACATCATAATAAATATTCCTATATAGCCTAAACTCCCAACTGTTTGAACGATGAAGTCAACTATTTCATGTAACATTAAGCACCAACTCTAATTTTTTTATATATTATAAACATAAATAGTGACATTGCGCTTACAATTATTATAGTTGCCCCTGAAGTTAAATTATATGTATAAGATAAATAGAGTCCAACTAGCGTAAAAAGTGAAGATAAAAGAGCTGATATTATCATCATTCCATACAGAGAATTTGATAGTTTTTCAGCAATATATATGGGAATTGTCAAAAGAGCAATTACCAAAATCAATCCCACAACTTTAATTGCAATTACAACAGTTAATGCTGATAAAACTAAAATAAGTGTATAGAATACTTTTACATTTATTCCTCGTAATGAGGCATATTCACTATCATATGAGACAGCCAAAATGTCCCTATAAAAAAAACTTACAATAGTAATTATAAAAGCAACTAATGTTCCCATAAAAACTAAATCATCTTTTCCAACTGCTAATATTGATCCAAACAAATAACTCATCAAATCCACATTATACCCAGGTGTTAAATCAACTAATATAATTCCAATAGCCATACCACAAGCCCAAATAAGACCAATAAATGTATCTATTCTTTCCCTTTGATAAAGAGTCAAATATGACATTAAAAGTGCAGCCCCAATTGAAAATACAGTAGCTCCTAAAAAAATAGGAAGTCCAAAATAAATAGCAATACCAATTCCACCATAAGAAGTGTGTGCCATCCCACCTGCTAAAAATACCATTCTATTTACAACAATCAATGAGCCAATAATTCCAGCAGCAATACTAACTAACAATCCTGCAATAATTGCATTTTGAATAAATGAATAATTTAATGCTTCTAACATCTGCAACTCTTTTTAGTACCAACATTAGTTCCAAGTAATTGAAGCATTTCAACTTCACAAAAATGATTATCAGCATTTGGAATATCACTTTTTCTATTTGAGATATCATGAAAAGTCAATTTTTTATTTATATGAGCTACTTTTGAAGCATACCCCAAAATAACCGAAATGTCATGGCTAACTACAACAATTGTAATTGATTTATTTAAAAGTTTTAATAAATCATAAATCTGTTTTTGTCCATCAACATCAATACTAGCTGTTGGTTCATCTAAAAGTAAAATTTTAGGATGAGCACAAAGTGCACGGGCTATCATTACCCTTTGCCTTTGCCCTCCTGAAAGTGTTCCAATTTTTACATTGGCAAAATCTTGCATACCAACTTGTTCTAAAGCACCCATAGCACAAGCAATCTCTTCTTTTTTATAGCCAAGTAATGGTCGCTTATGTCCAACATGGCCCATCATTACTACTTCAATTACTTTTATTGGAAAATTTACATTTACATTTGTATTTTGAGGAACATACCCTATTGTAGAAATATTTTTTTCAACCTTAGAACCTAGGAATTTAATTTTCCCTTTTTTAACTTTGTTTATTCCCAAAATTGCTTTTAATAAGGTAGATTTTCCTCCACCATTAGGTCCAATAATTGCTAAAAAATCATTCTCTTTTATTGTTAAACTTATATCCTCAAGAATAACTTGTTTATCATACGAAAAGCTTAATTTATCTATTTCAAGTATATTCATTTATCTTCTTTTATTTATTTTGCTTAAATACGACATTTTCATCATATCTTCCATTTGATTGTTAGAAAAATATTCATAACCAAAACAATCTTTCCAAAGTTTGTGGTCTTCCATGCATAAATAGAAGTATACCTTATTGTGCCATGCTTTAAAAGAGTCATAGGCAAATTTAAACATCTCTTTTTTTATTTCATAGGGATATGATTGTTTTTTATTTATCTCTTCAAAGGGCATTTGTAAGATTTTTGATTTAAAATCTCTACTTTTTATTTTATTTATAACTGGTTTTATAAAGGTAAGTGTTCCAAAGGATACTAAAGCTACATCATCTGGATTAAATTCAGCTATTAATTTATCAAAAACCTCTTTATACTCATCTAAATAGTTTTCATAATGAACAATTGGATGAAAGTGAAAGCCTACAATTACACCTTTACTTGCTAAAGCTTTTGCAGCATCAACTCTTTGCTCTAATGTTGCTGTTAGATGTTCTTCATTTTTTATGATTGTAGGTGTATTTAAGGACCAAGTACAAATAATATTTGCTGGAACATCATTTTCCAAAAAGTATTTTATGTTGTTTGATTTTGTTTTAAACTCTAAAATAACATTTTGGTTTTTTCTTGCAAAATCAAATAGTGCATCTAAAAGACCATCTTTATTTCCCCACATAAGAGAATCAGAACTCTGTCCTGTTCCTATATGATAAGTATAATTTGGATCAAGTTTTAGTTTTTTTAAATTATCTTTGAAATTTACATCAAAGCCTATTTTATCTTGATTGTAAAAGGATTGAATAGAACAATAAGAGCAATCAAAACCACAAGACTGAACCGCATCTAAAGTTAGTAAATTACAACATCTAGTACTTTCACTTGCAACAGGACAAGAACCAAGACCAACACTCTCTTTTTTTATCTCATTAAAAGAGAATCTTCTAGGTTTTTCGTAAGCTTTTTCATCAAAACTTTTATATGAGTTTGAAGATGACTTTAACTCTTCCCAAATCTTTCTTATATGATTAAAGGCATTTTTTCTTGAAGGATACTTTTCTTCAAAAACTTCATAAAGCTCTTTTTCATTCCACATATTAAAATCAATTGCAAAATCGATTAGTTGTTTTAACTCTTGATATGAAAAAAGATATTTTAAATATATCTCTTTGATAAACTCTTTATTTTTCTCTTTTAGATTTTCATAATTAGTTTTTGTAATGTGCTCATTAAATTTTTCTATACTCATATATATTTTTCCCACGATTTAAAGCTTTTTTGAATAAGCTCAATAACAAATGATTTTTTAGGAATTGTTACATCTAAATAATCAGAAACCACCTTAAAAATATATACATCTTTTATATATTTTAAACAAATTTCTTTAAAATGTGAACTTTCCATATCTACTAAGAGTGTTTCTAAGTTTTCATCACTATTAAGAGGTTCCTCAACTGTAGTAATTGGTGCAAAATTTATATTTAGTAGTATTCTATTTGTACAAAATAGTGTCCCTATTTTTACACTTTCATCACAACACCCTACAATTCCAACATTTATAGCTTTTTTAATATTATAGTTTTCAAATACATATTTTAAAGAATCTATAGTATTTTTTTTACCCATACCTGAAACTATTAAAATAATATTATCATTAAAAAATAGTTTGAAATTTTGAACAGAAATGTCTTGTTTGAGTTTATAGTAGTTGATTAAATATTGTGCTTCTGGTTGAAGTGCTGTATGAATTAAGACTTTAAAGTCAAGCATAAGAAGAAAAAGTCGAAGTAAAAACTTCGACTAATAAAAGATTACTTTTTAAGCTCTTTAATTCTAGCTTTTTTACCAGTTAATCCTCTTAAGTAATGAAGTTTAGCTCTTCTTACTCTACCTCTTCTTATTACTTCAAAAGTTTTAATTGACTCTGAATATAATGGGAAAATTCTTTCAACACCAACTGAGTTAGCTCCAATTTTTCTTACTGTAAGAGTAGCGCTTACACCTTCAGCACTTCTTGCAATAACAATACCTTCGAAAGACTGAACTCTTTTTTTCTCACCCTCTTTAATTTCAATACCAAGTCTAACAGTATCACCCGCTCTAAATTGAGGAATCTCTTTTTCTGCAATTTGCGCTGCTTCAAAGCTCGCAATGTATCTATTTTTCATTGTATTTCCCTTTGGTGAAAGTGCCCGCATTTGCAAGTTGCGGGGTATCACACTTCTATTTTATTTTTTTATTCGTGATTAAACCTGGTCTATAATATTTTGTTTTGCAAATAGCCAGATTATTTTTCAAGTCGGCAATTTTACTATGATTTCCCTTTAAAAATTCTTTAACTATACTTAATTTTTGGAAATTTTCAGGTTTTGTAAAAGATGGAGCCTCTAAAAGATTATTTTCATAACTTTCCATTACTAATGAGTCAGCATTTCCAAGTACACCTTCAACATTTCTAGAAATTGCATCTGCCATAACTAATGAAGGTAATTCTCCACCAGTTAGTATATATTCACCTATACTAAATACTTCATTTGCATACTTTTCTATAACTCTTTCATCAATTCCTTCATATCTTCCACTTACAATAACTATGTTTTTTTTCTTTGCTAATCTTTTTGCATCTTTTTGATTAAAAGGTTTTGCAGCAGCTAATGGAAAAATAATGTAAGCATCAGGATTTTTGATTTTTATTTCATCTAAACAATCAAATAGTGGTTGGGGGGTCATTAACATCCCTGCTCCTCCGCCAACCATTTGTTTATCTGTCTTTTTATGTTTATTTTCTGTATAATCCCTTGGATTATAAAATTCATATGATATAAAGTTATCTTCTACTGCTCTTTTTAATATTGAATCATAAAAATAAGGCTCAATAAGATTTGGAAACAGTGTTACAAATGTAAATTTCAAATTATTATTTTCATACTTAAAAAAGTATGTTACCCCTTTTCTTTTTTGAAAGTCTAGCATAATAATTTTTATTTGTAATTAAGCTTTAATAACATATATTCTATTTTTAAAAAGGGAAAAACAATTGAGACATTTAAAAGGTTTTAGAAAAAACTACTTTTCATTATCAGCAATCACTGCATATTCGACTGCAAAAAAACTTAATGACAATGAAGTACGCTCTAAAAAAACTGCTTTTATCTACTCAAGTCTTTGCGATGAAGATGAAGAAGAATCCCCTCCTTTAGAAGAACTCATTTTAAACACTGCAACTTATGCTGCATATTCAAAACCTTGTTATTGTGATTGTGTCTTTAGATTAAAAACAAAACTAGCAATCTCAAACTTTAAATTTATTCCAAGATGTCCATACTATTCAACGCATTTTGCCTTTAGACGTACTGGCGTTCATCCCCCACTTATTACTCTTTAATCAACAAACAAAAAATCATAAACATAAAATATATTAAGGATAATAAAATGCTAGAAAGCACATATATCGTAGGTTTTCCAAGAATTGGAGAACAAAGAGAGTTAAAAAAAGTATTAGAGAGTTATTGGGCAAAAAACTGCTCATTTAATGAAGTGCAAAAAGTTGCAAGTGAACTTAAAAAAAGACATTGGAATTATCAAAAAGAAGCTGGTATTTCATATATAAGTTCAAATGACTTTAGTCTTTATGACAATGTTTTAGACACAGCAATTATGTTAAATGCTATTCCAAAAAGATTTAAAGACTTAAGAGGTGAAGAGCTATATTTTGCAATGGCTAGGGGAAATAAATCTTCAGTTGCTATGGAGATGACAAAATGGTTTAATACAAATTATCACTATATAGTTCCAGAACTTAGTTTAGAAGATGAGTATAAACTAAATGCTTCAAAAATAATTAATGAATACAAAGAAGCAAAAAAACTAGGAATAAAAACAAAAATAAACCTTATTGGTCCTATTACATTTTTAGCTTTATCAAAAAGAGTTGATAGGGGTGATACTTTTGAGTTGTTACACAAAATATTACCAATTTATATAGAGCTATTTTATGAGTTATCAAAACTTGATGAAGTTGTGACAATCCAAATAGATGAACCAATCTTTGTAAAAGATAATGAGGCAAAAATTTTAAGTCTTATAAAACCAACATATGATGCACTATGCCTTACAACAAACAATATAAAACTAATAGTTACTACATATTTTGAACACTCAAATGAAGCAACAAAGATTTTAGTTAATACTCCAATATGGGGATTAGGACTTGACTTTTTATATGGAAGTGAAAATATAGACTCATTAGAAATCATTGCAAATTCAGGGAAAAACTTAATTGCAGGAGTAGTTGATGGAAGGAATATTTGGAAAAACGATATTAAAAGATCTTTTGATTTATTAACTAAGATATCAGAAGTAATTGATAAAGATAAAATCATAATCTCATCATCTTGTTCACTTCTACATACTCCTTTTACACTAAAATATGAAAATAAACTTGATGAAGAAATTAAAAATTGGTTGAGTTTCGCTTGCGAAAAACTTGATGAAGTTGTACTTCTTTCAAAAGTTTTTTATAAAGGAATTGGGAATTTAGACGATAAAGAACTTGATGCGTTAAATAAAAATAAAGATGCTAACAAAAGCAGAAAAATTTCACCTTTAATACATGATAAAGAAGTACAAACTAGAGTTGAAAACTTTAAAACATTTAATAGAGAAGGAAAGTATGAAGAGAGAATTAAGATACAAAAAGAGGCTTTAAAGTATGATGCTCTTGTTACAACAACTATTGGTTCTTTTCCACAAACAAGTGAAATAAGAAAATCAAGAAGTGATTTTAAAACAAATAAAATCACAAAAGAAGATTATACAAAATCTATGAAAGATTATATTGATGAATGTGTAGCTTTTCAAGAGGAGTGTAATTTAGATGTTTTAGTTCATGGAGAACCTGAGCGAAATGACATGGTTGAATATTTTGGTGAACAACTAAAAGGTTATGGCTTTACTTTAAATGGCTGGGTACAAAGTTATGGAAGTAGATGTGTAAAACCTCCTTTTATATATGGAGATATATCTAGACCAAAAGCTATGACAGTTGATTGGATTACTTATGCTCAAAGTAAAACTAAAAAAATCATGAAAGGAATGCTAACAGGTCCTGTTACTATACTTAACTGGTCATTTGTAAGAGATGATAAACCAAGAGATGAAGTATCAAAACAAATAGCAATTGCACTAAGTGATGAAGTAAATAACTTACAAAATGCAGGTATCAAAATAATTCAAGTAGATGAAGCTGCATTTAAAGAAGGATATCCACTAAGAAAAGAGAAAATTAAAATTTATGAAGATTGGTCAGTTAGAGATTTCAGAATTTGTGTAAGTAGTGCAAAAAAAGAGACTCAAATTCATACTCACATGTGTTATAGTGAGTTCAATGATATTATTGAAACAATAGAAAACATGGATGCAGATGTTATTTCAATAGAGACAGCTAGAAGTGGAAATGAACTTTTAAAAATATTTAAAAAACATGGTTATAAACAAGAAGTTGGACCTGGTGTTTATGATATCCATAGCCCAAGAATTCCAAGTGTGGAAGAAATTGTTAAACAAATCAAAGCACTTTTGGAAGTTTTACCCAAAGAACAACTTTGGATTAATCCAGATTGTGGTTTAAAAACTAGAAAATGGGAAGAAGTAATTCCTAGCCTAAAAAATATGGTAAAAGCAGTAGAAATTATAAATAAGGAGAATAAATAAGGGGTAATTTACCCCTTATTTAAAAATAGTTTTTACTCAAATAATAATAGTAAAAACTATTTTTAGATAACATTTCAAACAAAAAATATGAAAAGATATAAAATGATTACATTAAAAGATATACAAGAAGCAAAAACAAAACTAGAAGGAATCATATTAAAAACGCCCCTTACATATGCGCCATTTTTAAGTGAGAAACTTAATAGTAATGTTTTCTTAAAAAAAGAGAATCTACAATTAACAGGAAGTTTCAAAATAAGAGGTGCTTTTAATAAAGTTGCATCACTAGATGAAGAGACTAGAAATATAGGAATAGTAGCAGCAAGTGCTGGAAATCATGCACAAGGTATTGCTTATGCAGGAAACTATTTTGGATGTGATGCAACTATATTTATGCCTGAAGCTACACCCCTTACAAAAGTAAGTGGTGTTAAACAATATGGAGCAAATGTTGTTCTAACTGGACAAAACTATGATGAAGCATATGCAGCTGCAATTAAATTTTGCGAAGAGAAGAGTAAAACATTTATTCATGCTTTTGCTAATGATAAAGTAATTGCAGGACAAGGAACTATTGGAATAGAAATAGTAGAACAAATTGAAGACTTAGATGTTTTAGTAATCCCAATTGGTGGAGGAGGATTGATTGCAGGTGCTGCTGTTGCTGCAAAATCAATAAATCCTAATATTAAAATTGTAGGAGTTGTTGCAAGTGGTGCTAGGGGGATGAAAGACTCTTTTGAAGCAAGACTACCTATTGATTCAACATCTGTAAAAACTATAGCAGATGGAATTGCCGTAAAAGTTGTAACACCAAAGCTACTTGACTATGCTTTAGAATATGTTGATGAAATAATAGATGTAGAAGAGCATGAAATTGCAAATGCAATTTTATTTTTACTTGAAAAACATAAACTTGTAGTTGAAGGAGCAGGTGCTGTTTCAGTTGCAGCACTTATGCATGAGAAAATAGAAGTAGAAAATTTAAAAGTTTGTGCAATTATTAGTGGAGGTAATATTGATGTAACTATGTTATCTCAGATTATTGAAAAAGGTTTAGTAAAATCTTATAGAAAAATGAATCTTATGGTAACACTTATTGATAAACCAGGTTCTTTGATGCATCTAACATCAATTTTTCAATCAAGTGATGCAAATATTGTTCAAATAGATTACGATAGAAGCTCTATAAAACTGGAGTTTGGGGAAGCTTATCTTACTGTTTCATTAGAAACAAAAGGTGAAGAACATCAAAAAGTAATAAGAGAAAATTTGAAACAAAATGGTTACAGATTTAAACAAATCTGATTATTTTTTATACTATTTATAAAAAATTTAGAAATTTCAGTATATAATAGGCACCATAATAAAATAGAAGAAATCACATAGAAGGAAGAAAATGGAAGGAAGATTATTTACATTCTTAGGCGCTATCGGTGGTCATAGTCAAGAATGGATTATCCTGTCGCATTATGTTTTAGTAATTGCGATTATATTTTTAGTTGCTAGAGCAGCAACAAGAAAGATGCAACTTGTCCCAACTGGTGCACAAAATGTAATGGAAGCATATATTGGTGGTGTTGTATCTATGGGTGCAGATACTATGGGTGAAGAGAATGCTAGAAAATATTTACCATTAATTGGTTCATTAGGTCTAGTTGTTGTTGTTGGAAACTTAATGGGTGTAATTCCAGGTTTTGAATCTACTACTAGTAATATCAACTTTACTTTATCGTTAGCATTAATAGTATTTGTTTATTACAACTACTTAGGTATTAAGAAAAATGGTTTTGTAGGTTACTTTGCACACTTTATGGGACCTATGCCAATACTAGCACCTTTAATGTTCCCTATTGAAATTATTTCTCATTTGTCAAGAATTATTTCATTATCATTCAGACTTTTTGGTTCAATTAGAGGGGATGATATGTTCTTAATGGTACTTTTAATGTTAGTGCCTTGGTTATTACCACTTCCAGGATTTTTCCTATTAACAGCGTTTGCATTTTTACAAGCGTTTATTTTCATGATTTTAACTTACGTATATATCGCAGGTTCTATCATGATGGAGCATGAAGACCATTAATAAGTGACTAAGGTCACTTTTAATGATCTGAAAGCACTATGGTCTGAGAATCATTAATAAATGACTCCTAAAAAAGGGGAAGACAAAAAGTCTTCCCCTTTTTTTATATCCAATAATTAGGCTAAAGATGAATCAAATTTTTAACTATTATCTTATTACTGACCCCCAATATTATACAAATGATAAAAATATATTTGAAGAAAAACTAGAAGATGTATTAACCAATAAAAGAGTTGATATGGCATGTTTTAGAGATAAGGAATCATCAAATTATGAAGAGCTTGCAAATATATTTATAAACACTTGCAAAAGATTTAATGTAAAACAAATTATTCTAAATGGAAATTTAGAATTAGCAATAAATCTAAATTGTGGCATTCACCTCACTTCACAACAATTTGATAAAATAAAAATTGCAAAAGAAAAAAATCTATACACAATAATCTCTTGCCACAATGAAGAAGATATAAAAAAAGCAATACAAGAAAGAGCAGATGCAATAACTTACTCTCCTATTTTTTATACCCCAAATAAAGGTCAAGCAAAGGGAGTTAAAGTATTAAAAGATATGCAAAAAAATTATAATATAAAAATAATAGCACTTGGTGGTATTATTGATGATTCACAAATAAAACAAGTACAAGATTGCAAAGTTTTTGGTTTCGCCTCAATTAGATACTTTATTTAAATAGATTTTAAATAAGCTTTTTCATTTCCTAAATACACTAAATAAGCATACACCTCATCACTGTTGATTATCTCTTTAATTGCTTTTTTATAAAATGATATTTGTTTTTCGTGTTCTTTATTTTCTTGAACTGTTGTCTTATAATCAAAAATATAATATTTATTTTCTTTCTCTATAAGTAAATCTATTATTTTGATTTCACCATTATAAATTAAAGATTGCTCCCTTAAAAAATTTGCATCATCTAAAAAGCTATTAAACTCTTCATTTTGAATTAATAAAGATATCCTTTGTTTTATATCATCAAACTCTTTATCCTTTAAATAGACAGAATATCTACTTTTAGTGAGATTTAAAGAGTATTCTAATTGTTCAATTGTAAAGTCATTCATCATCTCTAAACAATAATGCGTTGTTATTCCAAAATATCTTGCTTTTAATTCAAAATCTTCTTCATAATTTTTTACAGATTTATTTGTTTGTCTTCCTAAACTCAAAGGTTTATACTCTACTTTTTCTATTTTTTCATTAGAATCTTTTGTAAATTGATTTATAACTAACTCACCTATCTTACAAGACTCTAATCCGAGCAAATCAAAAACAGATTTTTCCTCTTTTTTGAAAATAAACAAATTACTTTTTGCCCTTGTTAGAGCCACATATAAAATATTTATCTCATCTTCTGCTTGCAGTGCTTTTTCTTTATTTAATGCACGTTTATAGTTTTCATCAAAGTTTTCTAGATTTGAGATTTTATAATATACATTATCCAAATAAACTCCACTATATTCAAACAATAATGAACTTCTATCGGCATTTTTATTTTTAATTCTATCAAGTAAAATTACAGTATCAAATTCCAACCCTTTTGATTTAAAGATAGTCAAAATTTGTAAACCAATTTGTTCTTTATTTTCAATTGGGGTTTCCATTAAATCAACTTCATAAACAAAATCAACAATATCAGTGAAGTTTTTTGATTCTTCAACAAATTTTATTACATTGTCATCTAAGATATTAAAATATTTTGCCACTTTTAAAACAAGTTCAAATACCCTATTTTCTTCTAAGTCGAAATCAAAATCTAATTTTGTATTTGGAGCATTTCCAATTATTGCATTTAAATTCTCTTTATAAATATTTTCTTTATAATAAAGATATTTTATAGCATTTATACAAGCTTTTACATTCTCTTGATTAATAAGTTTTGAAGTCATCTCTGTAGAGATTTTAAGGGTTGGAAACATCTTACTTAAGTATGAATAAAGTTCCAGAACATCATCATTTGTATATGTTAAAATAGCAATTGAATTTGGATCAATATTTTTTCTAATAAGTTTAGCAATTGTACTTGCTATTGTTTGATATTTTTCCTCTTCTTTTAGTTTATCATCGCTTATTACTTCCACATAGCCATTTTCAATATTACTTAATTGTTCATAGTATTCATAATTATTTAAATTTATAAAGGCCCTATTTACAAACTCAACTATATTTTTAGCACTTCTAAAATTTGTATTTAAAATCTCTGTTTCTATTTGATTGTGTTTTTTACTTACGAAATCAAAAAGTTCCCTTTTTCCACCTCTAAATCTATAAATTGATTGTTTAATATCACCCACATAAAAAAATGACTTGAACTTTTCACTATTACCTGAAAGTGCTTCTTCTATAAGTGGTTCTAAAATTTTGTATTGTAAAAGTGAAGTGTCTTGGAACTCATCTATTAAAATATGGTTATATTTACTATCTAGTCTAAAGTATAAAAAGTCCTTATCAATTTTACTTGAGAGTAGTTCATATACATAATTTGAAATATCATTAAAAGTGAAATAGTTTTTATTTTTATTATAACTCTTTTTAAAATCCTTAAACAATTTGTATAACTCATATAAAGAGCTAAGGGAATAAGAAGATCTTAATTTATAGTAATTACTTATTTGCATTTTTAATTCTTGAAAGTTTTGTTCAAACTCTTCATTAGAACACTTTTTAAAATCCCGTGAATCTGTAGATACCTCTTTTGTAAGCCAAGTTTTTCCTTTAAGCAACAACTCTTCAAAGTTATCAAAATCAACAGATTTTAAAGCCGCGTTTGAAGCACTTGGACAGTTTTGAATATGTTTTTTTAATTTATATGCGATTTCTAAAGCTAAGTTTTTTTGTAAATTTATTAAATTTTCTTCTATTGGAACTATTTTAAAATCTTCATTCTTTTCATTTAAATTTAAAAAAATATCAAATATAGAGTTAAACTTTTTAGCTTCATAATATGAGAAGTTAATCAATTTATCAAAATTTTCTAAATTTAGTGATTGTAAGAATTTATATTCAAGATTTTCTATATTATCTTGCTTAATTGAGAAATCATCATCAACGCCTATATATCCACTAAACTCTCTTAAGATTTTATTTACAAATTTATCAATTGTATAAATAGAGAGTTCGGAATTTAAATATAAATTTATAAGATAATCTTTTTTATTGAGTATTTGCTCAACTGATAGTTCTGATACATTTGAAATCTGCTCAAGATAAATCTTATCTTCACCCAAACTCTTCAAAGTCTTAAAGATTCTTTCACTCATCTCTTTTGCAGCTTTATTAGTAAAAGTTAAAGCCAAAACTTCAGTGGGACTAGCCCCTTTTAATAACAACGAAATGTATCTTACAGTTAATGCAAAGGTTTTTCCACTTCCTGCACTAGCTTTTAATGCCAAATAATTTTTCATGAAAAATGATACTAAAAATCTACCAAATATTGCATTATATTACAAAAAGAAAATTTGTTGTATAATGCCTCACTTTTTAATAAGGTTTTAAAATTATGCAAAGAAAAAATACAACTGTAGAAACACTACTTGATGCCATTCCATATATTAAAAAATTCTATGGAAAAATAATTGTTATCAAATATGGGGGAAGCGCGCAAACTTCTCCTGATTTACAAGAAAAATTTGCTCAAGATATTGCCCTACTTTCACTTGTGGGAATCAAACCTGTAATCGTACATGGTGGAGGAGCTAGAATTTCTGAATTATTGAAAAAACTTGAAATTCACTCTGAGTTTATTGATGGACATAGGGTAACTTGTGGTGATAGTATGAGAGTTGTGGAAATGGTTTTAAGTGGAGAAATCAATAAAAATATAACTTCACTTTTAAACTATCATGGAGCAAAAGCCATAGGTATTTCAGGAAAAGATTCTTCTATTATACAAGCCCAAGCAAAAGATGGTGGAAAGTTTGGATATACAGGTGTTATTACTCAAATCAATGGAAAAATGATTACAAATCTTATAAATGAAGGATTTGTTCCAGTTATTGCACCAATTGCCGATGCAAAAGAGCCTGGACACCCTGGATTTAATATAAATGCAGATGTGGCAGCTAGTAAAATAGCCATTGCACTTGGAGCACAAAAAGTTCTATTTTTGACTGATACAGTAGGAGTTCTTGATAAAGATAAAAATCTATTAAACTCACTAGACAAATCAGATGTTGAGTCTTATAAAAAAGATGGAACAATAGCTGGTGGTATGATACCAAAAGTTGACTCTTGCATAGAAGCTATTTACAATGGTGTAAACAAAGCTCACATAATTGATGGAAGAGTTGAACATTCAATTATTCTTGAACTATTTACAAGTGATGGAATTGGTACACAATTTGTAAGAAAAGACAATCCAAATAATGGAATAAATTTAGAAAAATTATTAAATGACTAAAAGTAAGGACTAATATGAATTTTATAGAAACAAGAGGAAATGATGGTGTTAAAGCTAATGAAGTAAGTTTTAGCGAAGCAATTTTAAGCCCGAGTGCTTCTTTTGGAGGACTTTATGTACCCAAAAGTTTACCAAAACTTGAAGATGACTTTTTACAAAATCATATTAACTCAAGCTATAAAGAACTAGCGTATGACATACTTAAAGCTTTTGATATTGATATAGATGAAAGTGAAATAAAAAAAGCTTTAGATTTATATGATAGTTTTGATGATGCATCAAATCCTTGCCCTGTAGTTAAAATAGAAAATGACTTATTTGTACATGAGCAATATCATGGACCAACAAGGGCTTTTAAAGATATGGCACTACAACCTTTTGGTTCTATTTTAAGTTCAATTGCAAAAAGCAAAGATGAAAAATATTTAATTTTAGCTGCAACTTCTGGAGATACAGGACCAGCTGCCTTAAATACTTTTAAAAATAAAGATAATATTCAAGTTGCTTGTCTTTATCCAAGTGGTGGTACTAGTGATGTACAGAGACTTCAAATGGTTACAGAAGATGGAGCAAACTTAAAAGTAATAGGGATAAAAGGAAATTTTGATGATGCACAAACAGCATTAAAAAAATTGCTTGCATCAAATACATTTAGAGATGAGTTGAAAAAGGATGACATAAAATTAAGTGCGGCAAATTCAGTTAATTTTGGAAGAATCATATTCCAAATTATTTATCATTTTTGGTCATATATTCAATTGCTTAAACAAAATGAAATAACATTTGGAGAAAAAATTTACTTAATAGTTCCAAGTGGAAACTTTGGAAATGTTTTAGGGGGCTTTTATGCACTTAATATGGGTGTACCAATTGAAAAACTTTTAGTTGCTTCAAATAAAAATAATATCTTAACTCAATGGATTAATACAGGTATCTATGATATTAGAGGAAAAGAGCTACAACTTACAAAATCTCCTGCAATGGATATCCTTAAATCTTCTAATATAGAAAGAGTTATTTATAGTCTTTATGGAGCTAAAAGAACAAAAGAATTAATGGAAGCACTAAATGAAAATCTATTTTTTGAAATGACTAAAGAAGAGACAAAAGAACTACAAAAATATTTTTCTGCCGTAAACTCTGATGATGAATATGGAATAAAAATCATAAAAAGATATACAGACAAAGATTATATTATGGATCCCCATACTGCAACTTGTTTAAAAGCATATGAGACTTTAAAAGAAAAAGATTTAAAAACAGTTATGTATTCAACTGCTGAATGGACAAAGTTCTCACCAACAGTTCTAAATGCTATTTCACAAAATAATGAAAAATATGATGATAAAACTGCTTTAGAAAATATCTCAAAAGATTGTAAAGTGAAAATTCCTGATTCAATTTCAGAACTATTTAACTCAAAAATTCTGCATGATGAAGTAGTAGAAAAAGAAGAAATAGAATCAAAAATAATCGAATTTATTACTAAATAATATAACTTAAACTTATAATTCTGAGGTTATTTTTAACCTTAGAAGCTCAATATAGCTAATCTTTTGTGTAAATATGAGACAATTTGCTATTTTATACCTTAGTTTTGACCTTAGTCATAAAAATTTAAGACATCTTTAAATATAATGGGAAGATTTTATTTTAAAAGGAAACCAAATTATGTCTAACGAAACTAATAGACGAGATTTTATTGGTTATTCATTTGCTGCAGTTGCTGCAGTAGGTGGTGCTGCTTCGCTTGTTGGGATGAAACAAGCATGGGATCCACTTCCTAGTGTTTTAGCTGGTGGATTTACAACTGTAGATTTATCTACTATAAAAGCAGGTGAACCAGAAACTTTCGTATGGAGAGGTAAACCAGTATTTGTTCTTAAAAAAACAGCAGATATGGATCAATCAAAAAGAGATTTAATTGTAGGAAGCGATAGATTTATTATTGCTATTGGATTATGTACACACTTAGGATGTATTCCTGCATGGAAAAAAACTCATTGGAAATGTGCCTGTCACGGTGGTGAGTTTAATGCAAGTGCTGAAAATGTTTTTGGACCACCACCAAGACCACTTGATGTGCCTCCATTTAAATTAGAAGGTACTAAAGTTGTTTTAGGTGAATCTAGTCCTGAATACAAAGAAATTGCTGCTTTTGTAGCAACAGAAGCGTAGGAAGGAAATAAAATGGCAAAATTTGAAAAAGCAAACTCAGTTGGTGAGTGGTTAGATCAAAGATTAAATCTTACAGCATTCAATAAAGTTATGATGACTGAATATTGGATTCCAAAAGATATTAACTTTCTATGGGCTATGGGTGTACTTTTAGCTACAACATTTAGTATTTTAATTATCTCAGGAATTTTCTTGATGATGTACTACAAACCAGATATTAATTTAGCATTTGATTCTGTTAACTATACAATTATGCAAGAAGTTGCATATGGTTGGCTATTTAGACATATGCATGGTGTTGCAGCTTCTGTTGTATTCTTAATTATTTATATTCACATGTTTACAGGTATCTATTATGGTTCTTATAAACAAGGAAGAGAAATGATTTGGATTTCTGGAATGTTATTATTTATGACATTTAGTGCTGCTGGATTCTCTGGATATATGTTACCTTGGGGACAAATGTCTTATTGGGCTGCAATGGTTATTACAAACTTATTTGGTGGTATTCCTTTTATTGGTGATGCTTTAGTTGTATGGATTAGAGGTGACTTTAATGTTGCTGATGCTACATTAACTAGATTCTTTATGCTACATGTATTCTTATTACCTGTTGTTATAATGGGAATAATTGCATTACACTTCTATACTTTAAGAGTTCCTCATGTTAATAATCAAGATTCAGAAGAGTTAGATTTTGATGCTGAAGCTGAAAAATATCTTTCTGGAAATAAAAAAGAATCAAAAGTTATTCCTTTCTGGCCTGTATTTATCTCTAAAGATTTAGCAGTCATGGGAATTTTCTTAATATTCTACTTTTACTTAGTATTTTTCCATTATGACTTTGCTATGGATCCAGTTAACTTTGATCCAGCTAATAATATGGTTACTCCAACTCACATTTATCCTGAGTGGTATTTCTTATGGTCATATGAAGTATTAAGAGGTTTCTTCTTTAATGTTGGTCCTTTAAAAGCATTTGATATTGGATTAATGGCATTTGGATTTGCAAATGTTATATTCTTATTATTACCATTTTTAGATAGAGATCCTAAAATCTTACCAGCACATAAAAGACCTAAATTCTTTATTTGGTTCTGGATTTTAATGATTGACTTAATTGTATTAACTGTTTTTGGTAAATTACCTCCAACAGGTACAAATGCATATATTGGATTTGCAGCTGCACTTTCATTTATTTTAATATTCTTAGCATTACCAATTGTTTCGAAATCTGATGCTAAGAAAAGGGGTGACGTATGAGAGAATTAAAAATATTAGCAGTAGTTGTAGCTTTAACACTAATAACTTACTGGGGAGTTGAACCTTTTGCTCACTCTCAAATGCACCCTCATGTAGATGCACCAAATTATGATTTTGCACAAGCAGACAAAATGATAACTGCGGAAAATGTAGAAAAAGCAAAAGTTGCATTAGAAAATGCAAAAAAATCAGATGATAAAAAAGCAATTAAAAGTGCAACTGCTGATTTAACAAATGCTGAAAACTTTGAAAAAGACACTAATGCTTTTTGGGCAACAACTAAAGAAGCAGTTTCTGACAAAGGTAATGTAGCAAATGGTGAAGTATTAGTTACTAGTAACTGTACTGCTTGTCACTCTATTGAGTCAAAAGGTTTTCCAAAAGTTATGGATGATGCAAGTGCTGCTGCAGCTTATGGTGTAGTACCACCTGATTTAGGAACTGCTGGTAAATTATATACTAAAGAATATCTTGCTGGTTTTGTTATGAATCCTGCTAGAGCTTCTAAAGTTACACATAAATTTGTTGATGGAAGAGTTCACCCAATGCCAGGTTATGATTGGATGCAACCACAAGAAATAGCTGATATGGTTGCATACTTACAATCAATTGCACCAAAAACTATGACAGATAAAGAAGTATTTAACAATGCTTGTCAAAGATGTCACTCTATTAAATATGGAGATATGAAAGGTGGAACTATGCAAGCATATACACCTGACAAAGATATAAAAACTTACATGGGTAAAATTCCACCTGATTTATCTCAATACATTAAATCAAGAGGACATGAATATATTCATGAACTTGTTAATGACCCTCAAAAACATTTAGAAGGTACTGCTATGCCAAGAGTTGGTTTAACGCTAGAATCTGAAAAACAAGTTGTTGGTTATTTAGAAGAAGTTGGTGATTCTAAAAAAGCACAAAGAGAAGAATTAGGACCTAAGTTCTTAATTTACTTAGCAATTTTTGCAATTTTTGCTTGGTTATGGAAATCTAAACAATGGAGAGAGATGCACTAAGCATCATCTTTTATTTAACTCAAAGGGGACTAATTTTTATTAGTCCCCTTTTTTATATAAAAATTTTCTTAATATTAAATACTACAAAAATTTCAAAAACTAACATTAAATTAACATACTAAGAGTAAACTAACCTCTAATTAAATTAAGGAGGCTACATGGATATTATAGGACAATTTCCGTTGTTTTATTTTCCAGAATACGGAAGTGCTTGGATGATGGGTATGACAGGAACTATACACATCTTAGCATCACATACTTCTGTTGGTGCAGCAATGCTATTTGCATATTTGTCATATAAAGCATATAAAGAAAATAGAACTGATTTATATCCGTATATGAAAAAATACGGTATGTTTTTGTTGATTTTTTCGTATGTAATAGGTTCAATTACCGGTCCAGGTATTTGGTACACGGCAACTGCAGCAAGTCCAAGGGGTATTAGTGCTTTAATACAT
The DNA here is from genome assembly GCF_004116465.1 of Arcobacter sp. F2176. Lineage (NCBI taxonomy): Bacteria > Pseudomonadati > Campylobacterota > Epsilonproteobacteria > Campylobacterales > Arcobacteraceae > Arcobacter > Arcobacter sp. F2176. Next base: position 43,119 of record NZ_PDJV01000006.1, on the reverse strand, counting down.
AACTTTGTTTGGGTTTGGGCGACTGAGTGGGTATTTTTTGTTTTTGAAGTAATAGGAGTCTTTGTTCTTGTTTACTTTATAGATAAAATCGATAAGAAAACTCATTTAAAACTTACATTCTCATTTGCAATGGCTTCAGTTGGTACTTTAGCATTGATCATTGGGATTATTAGTTTTATGATGTGGCCAGGTACTCAAGAATACTATACAACAGGAAGTGCAAGTGATGCATTTTTTGGTACAAATACCTTCCCTCATATGTTTTTACGAATTGGTTTTATGATTATGTTATCAGGTGTAATTGGACTTATTATTTCAAGTGCAATGAAAAAAGACAATCTAGAACTTTCACGTGAATTAACTAAAAAAATGGGTTATGTAAGTATGCTTGGAGGATTTTTAGTTCTATTCTTCTTTATGTGGTATATGGGAACTCTACCTGACAATGCACATGCTGTATTTAATATAACAAAAGCAGATGTTATTCAAAGTAGAATTATTCTTACAGTTGTTTTTTCTATTTATTTTTTAGTTGCAATTGTAAAACCACAATTTATAAGTACACCATTAGCAGGAGTTATGGTTTTTATAATATTAATTGCAGGAATATGGCCAGGTGAGAAACTAAGAGAATCTATGAGAAAACCTTATGTTGCGGGTCAATATATTTATTCAAATCAAATAATTAGTCGTGATGTACCAGGGAAAGGAATAAAAAGCGAACTTCCAATAATCGCCGAAAAAGGACTTTTACAAGTTAATCCATTTGTTCCAAAAAATTTAAAGGTAATTACAGAAGAGAACAAACATGAAGTTGGAAAACTTTTAGCAAGAATGGCATGTTCAAATTGTCACTCTTTAGAAAAAACTGGTAAATATAGACCTTTAAAAGATAGATTAGCCGGTATGGATAAAGAAGCTATCAAGTCTATTTTATATGCAATAGGTGCAGGTGGTATGCCATACATGCCAACATTAAAATTACCAGAAAATGAAACTGATGCAATTGCCCAATATTTTGCATCAATGAAATATTAGGAGGAATTATGGACGCATCAATATTATTAGCTCTAAGAGATCCAGCAGGAGTACCTTTTTATCCGGTAGTATTCCAAGCGCTGTATGTTTTAACATGGGCATTACATGCAGCCTTTGTTTTTCTTGCATTAGGTTCAATGGGACTTTCATTATATGGTACTTTTAAACAAAAAAGTGATGACAATTGGAAGATATTAACACCCCATTTAATCCAAACAGGGAAAATAAGTATTTCTATACTTATAGTTTTAGGGGTTGCACCTTTATTATTTACACAAGTTATTTATGATCCAAATTGGTATGTAACAAATACATTATCTGGAATGTGGGTATTTATATTTATATATACATTAGTTCTTGGTTATATTCTTTATTATTGGTATTATTTTGCAAACAAGAAAAATCAAGGTGGAGGAAAACTAATAGGTATTATTTCATTTCTAATTTTAATATTTGCAGGAACTTTAATGCATAATTTTGCAGTAACTTCTCTTATGCCAAATGATTGGATGAATATGTATGCACCAAATGGAATAGTTGACAATAGTGGGTGGACATTTAATGTAGATACTGTAAGATTGATTTTTATGTTAAGTTTATCAATTCCAGTTGTTGGATTATTCTTACAAAACTATAGTAGATTTTTAAGTACAAGGAGAGATTTTAGTGAAATATTTATAGATTATTGTGCAAAGCTTGGAACAAAAATTGGAGTAGTAGGTTTAATTATAAGTGCCGTTGCCTTTGTAGCATGGATGATACAAGTTGGATATTTATTACATCCATTATCTATTGCTATTGTTGTAGGTGTTGTTATTTTATTATTTATGATTTTGAAAAACAGTAATAGTTATATTACAACTATAGTATTAGTTGTTGTTGCTCTGTTAATCTCTTCTATGAGAGAACTTATAAGGTTTGATATTATGGCAAAACTGGGATATAGCATTTATGAATATCCAGTTAATTTAGAAATCCCTACTATTGTAATGTTCTTACTTACTTTCTTAGTTTTAGGAGGAGTAGGAGTTGCATATCTTCTAACATTAGCTTGGAAAGTTGGGAAAAACCAAGGCGTTTTTGATGGTACAAAAGATAAAGCTGTTACAAAATTAGGTAATTATACCTTATCTATAATGGTTTTATGGATGGTTATTTATTTTGGTTGGGGTATGACAATACTCTTTATGAATATACTCTAAATATTTATTAAAAAAAGTTAAAGAGTTTATTACTCTTTGACTTTTTACAATTGGAGTAAAATATGATTGGTACTCAAATACTATTTTTAGAAGATGATAAACTCTTTCAAGAAACTATAAAAGACCTACTTGAAGAAGAAAACTTTTTTGTGGACACTTGTTCCAATGGAGAAGAATTTTTAAATAAAATATATGACAATATATACGACTTATACATACTTGATATAAACGTACCTCAAATTAATGGTTATGAGATAATGAAGATATTAACAGAATATCAAGATGAAACTATACGGTTAGTTTTAACCTCTATCCCCAATAGTACCATTAGATCATTTAAAAGTGGTTGCGATGGATTTTTAAATAAAACAGGCAATAATAAAGAACTAATTCTAAGAATTCAATCCCTAATCAAAAGAGCATACCGAACATATTACGAATGCATAACTATTAATGACAAAATTTCATACAATATTTTTTCAAAAGAACTTTTTTATAATAATAAAGCCCTAGAAATAGAAACACAAGCTTTATTAGTACTAAACTACTTGATTAAAAAAAGAGGAGAGTTTGTAAGTAAAGAGATTCTAGAAAAAAATGTTTATCCCACTAATAGTAACTCAAAAGCTGATGTCATTCGATATCATATTTGGCATTTAAGAAAAATATTAGGTGGTGATATTATTGAATCACAAAAAAATAGAGGATATAAGCTAAAGCCAATTGGTGTTTAGTGGCTTTAGCGTTCTTGTGAATAGATAAAAATTAGTAGGAGTTTATCTTATTCTTTTTGTTTAAACATTATAATTATAAAGTATTAGTGTTAATTAAGTGTTAGTTTTAAACTATCAATTTTGCTGCAATAATTGTAACTGCTGTTTCACTTCTTAAAATCAAATTTGAGTTAATCCCAACAGTCTTTTCTTCTGTAAATTTTTCTAACTCTTTAGGTGAGAAACCACCTTCACAACCTATAATTATACTTTTTATATCTTTATTATCATCTACACTATTATTAGAAAAATTAAATACAAAACTATCTTTATAAGAGGTTAAAACCTCATCTAAAGAATTTAATATTTCTAATTTAATAATTGAACTTCTTCCACACTGTTGAGAAGAGTTTATTAGTATTTTTTCAAACTTTTCTATATTTAGTTTAAAGTTTTTTTGTGAATAATCTGCATAAAAAAAAGTGATTTTATCAACCCCTATTTCATTTAAATAAGGAAGTTGTTTTTCAATTGTTTTTGGATCAACAATAGCCCAAATAATATGAAGTTTTTTATCTACTTCTATTATCTTCTCTTCTTTTTTTATAAGTCTTAAACTTGCATCTTTTTTATTTATATCAAATATTTCATAGGAATAAATAAAATTATCACTTAAATTTCTAAAAAAAATAGTTGAACCAATTTTTTCTCTTCTTGCTTTAAAAAGATATTTATAAATATCACCTTCAACTTTAATTGTTTCAAGGGAGGCCTCAGGTAAATAAACAAACTGCACTAAAAAATCTTACTTATAATATATGTTAAAATAATTATAATAATCTCAATAAGATAAATCTTTCTAGAAAATTTAAAAAACTCTTCTTGCAGTTGTGTATCATCACTTTTTATAACTCTCATCTTTTTAAATCTTTTTATCTCCAACACCATAACTGCAATTGCTGCTGCTATCATTATAAATATAGTAAAAGAAAATGTTTTTTGATAAAAAGCAACAATTGTTCCTGTATAAATAATAATTGCATTTAAAGTATGATATAAAGGGGTAAAAAATTTTAATCTTTTTGCTAGTTTTATAAAATTATTTATATTATAAACACTATAAAAATTAATTAGCATAACCGATATAAAAAGGTATACAAAAAAAACGTGTGTATCAATTGTTGAACTACTAAAATCCATGTTTATCTCACTTTTAAGAAATTTTGCTATTATATCAAACTTAAGCATAGGTTGAAGTAAAAGGATTTAATATGAGTGTATCAATTGAAAAAGCATTAGAAATAATCATTAACTCAATTCAAGTAAAAGATTTTGAAATAGTTCCTATTGAAAATGCGACATCAAGAATAAGTGCCCAAAACATTTACGCAACAAGCTCTCTACCAAAATTTAACAACTCTGCAATGGATGGATATGCAATACTTTTAGATGATAAAGAAAAAGAATTGACTTTATCTGACAAAATATTCGCAGGAGATAATAATAAAAACCTTTTAAAATCAGGTACAACAATAAAAGTGATGACAGGAGCTATGGTTCCTCCAAACTGTGAAGCGGTTGTTCCACAAGAAAATACTGAAATAATTAATGATAAAATTAAAATTACCTCTGTTGTAAAAAAAATGCAACACATAAAATTTGTTGGTGAAGATATTCTAAAAGATTCGTTATTAATTAAAGTTGGAGAAGAATTAAATTTTGCAAAAATTACTCTTCTTGCTTCTCAAGGTATTTCTCATATAAAAGTTTATAATAAACCAAAAATTGTAGTTTTTGCTTCAGGTGAAGAGTTGAAACTCCATTATCAATCAATCAAAGATTATCAAATATATAACTCTAATACTCCTACTTTTATAGCAAGAGCTAAAGAATTAGGCTGTGATGTGAGTTTTGTAGGACAAGCAAAAGATTCTATTGAATCAATAAAAGAACATATATACAACTCTTTAAATGCAGATTTAATAATCACATCAGGTGGAGTATCAGTGGGAGAAGCTGATTTTACACGAGAATCATTTACACAAGTTGGTTTAGAAACTTTATTTGATGGAGTATATGCAAAGCCAGGTAAACCTACAATTTTTGGTAAAATAAAAGATACTTTTATTTTAAATTTACCAGGTAATCCTCTAGCCTCTGCTTTGATTTTTGAAATGCTTGGGAAAATAATTATTCAAAAATTAATTGGAGCAAAAGATTTTTATCATAACTTTATTTATACAAAAATAAGTGATGATTTAATAAATAAAAAAGGGAAATTTACTTTTATTCCAGGCTTCTTTAACGGAGAAAACTTCACTCCTTCTGATAAAAAAAGCCCTGGAATGGTATCTATTTTAAGTGAATGTAATTCATTTATTGTTTTAGATGAAAATGTATCAAAACTAAATAAAAATCAAGAAGTAAAAGTTATTCCAATAAATTGGAAATTCTTTTGCGATGAAAAAAAGGACTATATAACTTATGAGTAAAAAAGCTATTTGTATTTTAAGTGGAGGCATGGATTCTACACTTGCTTCATATATTGCTAAAAATGAAGGATATGAAATAATTGCTGTTCATTTTAATTATGGACAAAGAACACAGAACAGAGAATTAAAAGCATTTAGAGATGTTTGTGAAGATTTAAAAGTGAAAAATAAATATGAAATTGATATTCCATTTTTCACACAAATTGGAGCAAGTGCACTAACAGATGCCAATATCGATGTTCCAATTGATGGGGTTAAACCCGGAGTTCCCGTTACTTATGTACCATTTAGAAATGGTATTTTTCTTTCAATTGCAGCTGCAATTGCAGAAAAAGAGAATGCAGAAGCAATGTTTATTGGAGTTGTTGAAGAAGATAGTAGTGGGTATCCTGATTGTACAGATTCATTTATTAATCAAATTAAAAATGCAATTAATGAAGGGACAAAAGAAGCAACACATATAAATATTAAAACTCCTTTAGTTAAACTTCACAAAAGTGAGATTGTAAAAAAAGCTCTTAAACTAAATGTTCCACTTGAGCTTACTTGGTCTTGTTATAAGGAAGAAAAAGAAGCTTGTGGAGTTTGTGATTCTTGTAGATTGCGATTAAATGGATTTGAACAAGCAAATTCAAAAGATCCAATACCATATAAAGGTTCTTGATGAAATGGAATATTTCAAAAGAGTTTGATTTTTGTTATGGTCATAGAGTTTGGTCACAAGAATTAAACCCAGACTTTTCACTAGATACTTGTTTGATGTGTAGACATCTACATGGACATCAAGGAAAAGTAATAGTTCACTTAGAGAGTTCAAGTTTAAAAAATGGAATGGTAACTGATTTTAAACACTTAAATTGGTTCAAAAAATTTCTTGATGATACTTTAGATCATAAATTTGTTTTAGATTTAAATGATCCCTTATTTGAAACTTTATTACCTCATTTTAAAAATAAAGAAGAGTTATTTTTCCATGAAGAAGGATTTTATACTTTTGATTTAAATAGTATAAAAGATGAACCAATACATATTCGTGAATTGTATGAAGGATATGTACTTGTTGATTTTGTTCCAACAAGTGAAAACCTTTCTGCTTGGCTTTTAGAAATTATTCAAACTAAAATGAATGAATTACCAATAGAAGTATCACATGTAGAATTTTTAGAGACTCCCAAAAGTAAAAGTACAGTATATGCTTGAAGTAAATGAGATATTTGGACCAACGATACAAGGAGAAGGAAAGTATGTTGGAAATCCATCTATTTTTATAAGATTTGGAAAATGTAATTTTAGATGCGAAGGCTTTGCGGTTGAATATGAGACTCCAAGTGGAGTGAAAAAATGTTCTTGTGATTCATTTTATGCAGTTGATCCTGCATTTAAAGACCAATGGCATAAGATGAATAAAAATGAAATCATAGAGCAAGTTAAAAAGTTAGAACCTTCATATAAAGCAGATATAGTAATCACAGGTGGTGAACCACTTTTATATTGGAAAGATGTAGAGTTTCAAGAAATTTTAAAATATTATATATCAAATGGATATAAAGTAACAATAGAGACAAATGGCTCATTAAATATAGATTTTACAAAAGAGTATCAAAAAGAATTAATATTTTCCATGAGCGTTAAACTTTCTAATTCACTTGAACCACTTAAAAAAAGGGTTAATGAAGAGACTCTAAAAAAAATTATCACAAATACAAAAGAGTCATATTTAAAATTTGTTATTAGCAAAGAATTTATTACAAAAGCAAAAGAAGAAATTGAATTAATCTCTTCAATAATACCAAATTGTGACATTTATCTTATGCCAATGGGTGATAGTGCTTATGAGATAAATAAACATTCTGAGAGCGTTATAAACATGGCAATTAACTCAGGATATAAATATTGCGATAGACTACATATAAGGGTTTGGGATAATAAAAGAGGTGTTTAATTAATTATAGATATAATATCATTTTAAAAGAAGCTAATTTATAAAGAATAACTCGTTATTCTCTTTAGGATTTGTTTCTTTAAAGAGAATTTATTTCTCTTGTTAAAAGAAGTCAAAAAAGAGAGGTCCCTTTTAATTAGGGACTAATTAAAAGGATAAAGATGAAATTTACAGGTTCAAATGTACTAGTTACTGGTGCTAGCAGAGGAATAGGTGCCCAAATTGCCAAAACTCTTGCAAGTCATGGACTTAAAGTATGGATTAATTATAGAAGTAAAGCAGATGAAGCTTCTAAAATTCAAGAAGAGATTGAAGCTGCTGGTGGAAAAGCTGCAATTATAAAAGCAGATGTTACAAATGAAGATGAGTTTGTAAGTGCAATTAATACAATTATTGATTCTGATGGTGAATTATCATATTTAGTTAACAATGCTGGTATTACAAAAGATAAATTAGCACTTAGAATGTCTGTTCAAGATTTCAATGATGTAATCAGTGCAAATTTAACATCAGCATTTATTGGTTGTAAAGCTGCATTAAAAATAATGGGTAAAAAAAGATTTGGTTCAATTGTTAATATTTCATCAATAGTTGGAGAAATGGGTAATCCTGGTCAAACTAATTATTCAGCTTCTAAAGGTGGATTAAATGCTATGACTAAATCGTTTGCAAAAGAAGCAGCTTCAAGAAGTATAAGATATAATGCAGTTACTCCTGGTTTTATTCAAACAGATATGACTGATGAATTAAAAGATGAAGTAAAAGCAGAATATGAAAAAAATATCCCATTAAGTAGATTTGGGAAACCAAGTGAAATCGCTGATGCGGTTGCATTTTTATTAAGTGATCACTCTTCTTATATAACAGGAGAGATATTAAAAGTTAATGGTGGCTTATACGTTTAAAAAGTTAAAATTTTTTATTTAAAAGAATATTTAAAGGCTTTTAGGTATAATTCTAGGACAATTTTAAAAAAGGAAAGAAAATGGCATTATTAGATGATGTGAAAGAAGTAGTAGTTGAGCAATTAGATTGCGATCCAGCTGAAGTTAAAGAAGATTCAAAATTCATTGAAGACTTAGGGGCAGATTCGTTAGATGTTGTTGAGCTAGTTATGGCTTTAGAAGAAAAATTTGACATCGAAATACCTGATGAAGATGCAGAAAAAATCTTAACTGTTTCAGATGCTATCAAATACATCGAAGATAATAAATAATCAAGTAATAAGACATTATTCTTGACTCAAATAAAGAGTTACTTTTAACTCTTTATTTAAATTTTTGAATTTTTAGAAGAAAATTGAACAATTTAAATAATTAAATTATAATCACAAATGGAGCTTAAATAGATGAAAAGAGTTGTAATAACTGGTCTAGGTACTATAAATTCTTTAGGACATAATGTAAATGAATCATTCGATGCAGTAGTTGCAGGTAAATGTGGAATTAGAGATATTACTCTTTTTGATTCAACTGAATATTCAGTAAAGTTTGCAGGAGAAGTAAAAGATTTTGACCCAACAACAGTTATGGATAAAAAAGAAGTAAAAAAAGCTGATAGATTTATCCAATTAGGTATTAAAGCTGCAAAAGAAGCTATGATTGACTCTGGTTTTGCAAGTGAAGATAATAATAAAGTGAATGATGAACTTGCTCCAAGATTTGGAGTAATTTCTGCTTCTGGAATTGGTGGATTATCAACAATTGAAAAAAATTCTGTAGTTTGTGATACAAAAGGACCTAGAAGAATATCTCCATTTTTTATTCCTTCATCATTAGTAAATATGCTGGGTGGATTTATTTCTATTGAACATGGTTTAAAAGGACCTAATTTATCTCATGTAACTGCTTGTTCTGCTTCAACTCATGCTTTATCAGATGCTGTTAAAACTATTGCTTTAGGTGGTGCTGATAATATTTTAGTAGTTGGTGCTGAAGCTGCAATTTGTGGTGCAGGGATTGGTGGATTTGCTGCAATGAAAGCGCTATCTACTAGAAATGATGACCCTCAAACAGCATCAAGACCTTTTGATAAAGAAAGAGATGGTTTCGTTATGGGTGAAGGTGCTGGTGCTTTAGTTGTAGAAACTTTAGATTCTGCACTTGCAAGAGGTGCTAAAATTTATGCAGAGATAATTGCATTTGGAGAAAGTGCTGATGCAAATCATATCACTGCTCCTGTAATGGATGGTCCATTAAGAGCTATGAGAGCTGCATTTGAAATGGTAAAATCAAACACAGGTGAATATCCAAAAATTGATTATATAAATACGCATGGTACTTCTACTCCTGTAGGAGATGCAAATGAAACTAAAGCAATAAAAGAATTATTTGGTGGAAAAGAAAATTGTCCTCCTGTAACTTCAACAAAAGGTCAAATTGGACATTGTTTAGGAGCTGCTGGAGCAATTGAAGCAATCTTTACAATTAAATCATTAAATGAAGGTATCATTCCTCCAACAATTAATATGATTAATCCTGATGAAGAATGTGACTTGGATTATGTACCAAATGTTGCAAGAAAAATAGAATTAAATACGGTTATGAGTAATAACTTTGGTTTTGGTGGAACAAACGGTTCAATCATATTTAAAAAATTTACAAAATAATTTATATTAAAAGATTAAATCTTTTTAATAAAGGAATAAATTGTCAACTTATTTAACATTTGAAGAAAAAATAAAAGCTATTGAAGAAGATATACTAGTAGCAAAATCAAAGTCAGATGAACATGCAGTTGAAATATTAGATAAAAAGCTAGAAAAAGAAGTTGAAAAAACTTTTAAGAATTTAACTGATTATCAAAAACTTCAATTAGCACGTCATCCAGATAGACCTTATGCCTTAGATTATATTAGAGGTCTTTTAACTGATGCTTATGAAATTCATGGTGATAGGCACTTCAATGATGATAATGCGATAATTTGTTACTTAGGTAAAATTGGTGATGAAAAAGTAGTAGTAATAGGTGAACAAAAAGGTAGAGGTACTAAAAATAAACTAAAAAGAAATTTTGGAATGCCAAGTCCTGAAGGCTACAGAAAAGCACTAAGAGCTGCAAAAATAGCTGAAAAATTTAATTTACCAATTCTTATGTTAGTAGACACTCCGGGTGCATATCCGGGTATTGGAGCAGAAGAGCGAAATCAATCAGAGGCTATTGCTAGAAACTTATATGAATTTTCTGATTTAAATACTATTACAATTTCTGTTGTAATTGGTGAAGGTGGTTCAGGAGGAGCACTAGCTATTTCTGTTGCTGATAAATTAGCAATGATGAGATATTCAGTTTATGCTGTTATTTCTCCTGAAGGTTGTGCTGCAATTCTATGGAATGACCCTGCACAAGCTGAAACTGCTGCAAATTCTTTAAAAATTACTGCTGAATCTTTAAAAAGTCTTGATTTAATTGATGATGTAATAAATGAACCATTAATTGGTGCACATAGGTCAAAAGATGAAGCTATAAAAGCTCTAGCAGATTATTTTTTAACATCAGTAAAAGAGTTAAGAGATATGTCCCAAGAACAAAGATATGAAAAAAGATACCAAAAACTTATGTCATTAGGTAGTTACTCTCAAAAATAATAAAAAGAGGAAAACCTCTTTTTTATTGTTTGGTTTTTTCCCCAACTAAACTTCCCACATATTCTCCACCTAAAATATGAAAATGCAAGTGATGTACAACTTGTCCACCTTGATCTCCAATATTTGTAATAAGTCTATATCCATCATCTCTTAGATTTAATTTTGAAGCAACTTTTTGAATAAATTCAGTCATTCCTGCCATTATTTTTGGAGGTACAACATCAAATGAAGTATAATGTTCTTTTGGTATAACTAAGGCATGAACTTTACAAGCTGGATTTATATCTTCAAAGGCTAAAAATCTTTCATCTTCTAATATAGTTTTATTTGGAATTTCCCCATTCACAATTTTACAAAAAATGCACATATCCCGTTCCTTTTAATAGTATTAATTTTTATTATAACCAAACTCTAATAAAAACTTAAGTACAATAATCACCTTTTATATAAATGAAAACAGGGGAAATAAGTGAAAGAGTGGATCGAAAAAATAGAATCTGCTGATTCTATAGAAACCTTAGAAAATCTAAGAATTGAGATACTTGGTAAAAAAGGTTTTTTAACTAAAGAATTTGCAAGATTAAAAGATATTCCAAATGAAGAGAAAAAAGCATTTGCACAAAATCTAAATACAAAAAAAATTGAAGCAACAAGTGCCTTAGAGTCAAAAAAAGAAATTTTAGAAAAAATTGAATTAAATAAAAAACTTGAAGAAGAAAAAATTGATGTATCAAGATTTAATAACAAATTAACTTGTGGTGCTGTTCACCCAGTTGTTGATACTATGGATAAAATTATCTCTTATTTTCAAAATTTAAATTTTGCAGTTGAAGAAGGACCTTTAGTAGAAGATGACTTCCATAACTTTGAAGCTTTAAATCTTCCAAAATATCACCCTGCAAGAGATATGCAAGATACTTTTTACAATAAAGATTATACACTTTTAAGAACGCACACTTCTCCTGTGCAAATTAGAACTATGTTAGCGCAAAAGCCTCCTATTAGGATGATAGCACCAGGAACAGTATTTAGAAGAGATTTCGACCTTACTCACACACCTATGTTCCATCAAATAGAAGGATTAGTAGTAGATAGTTCTGATAAAATCTCATTTTCAAACTTAAAACATGTACTTGAAGAGTTTTTAAAACATATGTTTGGAAATGTTGAAGTTAGATTTAGACCTTCTTTCTTCCCATTTACAGAACCATCAGCTGAAGTTGATATTTCATGTGTATTTTGTAAAGGTGATGGTTGTCGTGTTTGTTCGCATACAGGATGGCTTGAAGTTTTAGGATGTGGAATCGTTGATCAAAATGTATTTAAAGCAGTTGGATATGAAAACATGTCTGGTTATGCCTTTGGATTGGGTGTTGAGCGATTTGCAATGCTAATTCATAATATTGGAGATTTAAGATCTCTATTTGAAAGTGATTTAAGATTATTAGGACAGTTCAAATGATAGTTACAAAAAGATGGTTAGAAGATTTTATAGACATCTCTAAAATAGATATAAATGATATTTGCAAAAAATTAAACTCTATTGGTTTAGAAGTTGATTCATTAGAAAAAGTTAGAATACCTTCAGGTGTTGTAATTGGATATGTGGAATCAAAAGAAAAACATCCAGACGCTGATAAACTATCAGTTTGTCAAGTAAACATAGGTAGTGAAGTTACACAAATCGTTTGTGGAGCTAAAAATGTAGCAGCTGGTCAATATGTACCTGTTGCTACTGTTGGATGTGTTCTTGGAGCTGATTTTAAAATAAAAAAAGCAAAACTAAGAGGTCTTGAATCAAATGGTATGATTTGTTCTTCTACTGAAATTGGTCTACCTAAATTAAATGATGGAATACTAGAACTTGATGATTCTATTGGTGAGTTAGTTATTGGAAAAGAACTAAATGAATATAGACTTATCAATGACGATGTCATCGAAATAGAATTAACAGCTAATAGGGGTGATTGTTTAAGTATTCATGGAGTTGCAAGAGAATTAAGTGTTTGTTATGGTGTAACTTTATGTGAACAAGAAAAAAACTTAGAATATAATGATATTGGTATTGGGCAACTTCTTGAAATAGAAAGTGATAGTTCTATCTCATCATCTTTAATTTATAAAGCTGGAGATTTTACAGAATTAAAAGTTCCCTTATTATATAAATTAAGAGTTGCAACTATAGATTTATACAAAGATTGTGACATAGAAAATATTTTATCTTATGCGACACATGCAACTGGCGTAACGATGCACGCTTATGCAAAAGCTGATTGTGATACTTTAAATGATTTATCTGTTCTTCATATTAAAAAATCTAAAGATGGATTTGATGAAGTTTATGGAAAAGAAAAATTAAGCACAATTAGTATAAAAAATGAGATTATAAATAAAGATGATGTAACTTATATATTGGAAGCATCTTATAATAATCCTGAGGAATTATCAAAAAATGTATTTGATAAAAAGATAAAAACAGGAGAAGTTTATTATAAAACTTCAAGGGGAAGTGAGCCAAATATTGAATCAGGAATGGAGTATTTTACTACTTTAATTTCAAAATTTGGTGCAAAACTTTATAGAGGATATGAAGTATTTACAGAAGATAAAGAAAGATTATCTATAGATGTAAGTATTAAAAGAGTTAGTTCAATTGTTGGAAAAACTTTTACAAAAGTTAAAATTGAAAAAATATTAAGTGGTTTAGGATTTATTGTTAAAGATGGTGGGTCAGGTGTATTATCTGTTCAAGTTCCACTGTTTAGACATGATATTAAAAATATTGCTGATATAACTGAAGAAATTGTGAGAATAGTAGGTATTGATAATATTGAATCAACTCCTTTACAAATTGAAGAAGTAAATAGATTAAATGAAGCATCAAATAAAATTACTAAGAAAAATAAAGTAAGAACAAAAGCCATAGAAAATGGTTTTTTTGAAACACTAACTTATGTTTTCACAAATAAAGAGACTCTTGAAAAATATAATCTTGAAACTGTAAATGAAAAACTAGATATTTTAAATCCAATAGTAAATGAGCTAAATACATTTAGAACTACAATGTTGACAAATCTTATTGAAGCTTGTTCAAATAATTTTAAACAAGGATTCAAAAAAGTTGCTTTCTTTGAAATTGGAACAGTATTTGATAACCAAAGAATAGAATCACAAAAAATTTCATTTATCTTTAGTGGTGATAGCGAGTATGAATCATTTACAAATAATGGAAAACCAGCAAACATAGAGTTTTTTGGATTCTCAAAAAAAGTTGCTAATACTATTGGTAAATTTGATTTAGAGCCAATGAATGAAATCAATAATTTATTAGTTCATCCATATCAAAATGCACATATCATAGTTGATAATAAAAAAATTGGATTTATTTCAAAACTTCATCCAAATGTTGCAAAAGATTATGACTTACCTAATACTTTTATTGCTGAAATTGATTTTGACAAAATTGCAAATAATTTAATAAAAGCAAATGAATATTCTAAGTTTCAAGCTTCAAAAAGAGATTTAAGCTTAATCGTACCTAAAGATATTCCCTATTCTAAAATAAGAAATGTAATTAATAGTATTGAAGATGGTACAATCCAACAATTTAATTTAGTAGATACATATAGTGATGAAAAATTAGGTAATAAAGAGAGTTTAACAATAAGATTTGTTTTACAAAGCTTTGATAAAACACTTGAAGAAGATGATATCAATGCTACTATAAACTCTATTTTAGAAAAATTGAATTTGGCATTAGGAATAGGAATAAGATAAATGCAAAGCTTTAATATAGATGCTTTAACAAAACCATTTAATATTGTTATTGACAATATTGCAAGTGATAAATCAATCTCACATAGATGTGCTATGTTTTCACTTTTGAGTAATGAAACATCACATATCAAGAATTTTTTAACAGCAGAAGATACTCTAAATACGCTTTCAATTGTAGAGCAATTAGGTGCAGAGGTTAAAAGAGATGGTTCAACAGTTACAATTACTCCAAAAGGTACATTAAGTGAACCAGCTAATGTACTTGATTGTGGGAATTCGGGAACTGCGATGAGACTTTTTTGTGGTTTTTTAGCATCTATTGATGGAGCATTTACCCTTGTAGGAGATAAATATCTTCACTCAAGACCAATGAAAAGAGTTGCTGATCCACTTAGAAGCATTGGAGCTAAAATTGATGGTAGAGAAGATGGTAATAAAGCACCACTTTTTATAAGAGGCGTAAAAGAGTTAAAGGCATTTACTTATCACTCACCTGTTGATTCAGCACAAGTAAAATCAGCAATGATTTTAGCAGCTTTAAGAGCAAATGGAGTATCTAAATATAAAGAAAATGAACTAACACGAGATCATACGGAAAGAATGTTAAAAGGAATGGGCGCAAAGTTAGAAAATGATAGTGATGGTTTTATACATATTCATCCTTTAACTTCAGCCTTAAAACCTTTAAATATAACCGTTCCAACAGATCCAAGTTCTGCATTTTTCTTCGCAGTTGCAGCTGCTATTACTCCAAATGCAAAAGTAACAATTAAAAATGTGACATTAAACCCTACAAGAACAGAAGCCTATGTAGTATTAAAAAGAATGGGTGCAGATGTTGAATTTATCGAAAAAGAGAATGTCTATGAACCTATGGGAGATATTGTAGTATCTGCAAATAAGTTAAATGGGGTAGATGTTAGCGAAAATATTTCATGGCTTATTGATGAGCTTCCAGCATTAAGTATTGCTATGAGTTTGGCAAATGGAAAATCAAAAGTATCAAATGCAAAAGAACTAAGAGTAAAAGAGAGTGATAGAATAAGCTCAGTTGTAAATAATCTAAAACTTTGTGGAGTAAATTACACAGAATTTGAAGATGGTTATGAAATAATTGGTGGAAAGTTAAAAAAAGCAACAATAAATTCTCATGGTGACCATAGAATTGCAATGAGCTTTGCAATAGCAGGATTAAATTCAAGTATGGAGATTCAAGATGTTGATTGTATATTGACATCATTCCCAAACTTCAAAGAAATATTAGACACACTAAAAGCCTAAAAGGACAACAAGTTATTCTCTTTAGGATTTACTTTTTTAGAGCTAGCTTTGTTATCTTGATAAAAGAAATTATAAAAAAATGTCCCTCAAAAGATAGGGACATTTTTAAGGACAATTTATGAAAGTAAAATTAGCATCATCTTATGGATTTTGTTTTGGAGTAAAAAGAGCAATTAAAATTGCAGAAGAGTATAAAAACTCTGCAACTATGGGACCTCTTATTCATAATACAAATGAAATAGATAGACTTAAAAATGATTATAATGTAGGATTATATACCTCATTAGATGAAGTAAAAGATAACGATACAATAATTATTAGAACACATGGTATTCCAAAATTTGATTTAAAAAATCTAAAAGCAAAAGATGCAAAAGTTATCAATGCAACTTGCCCATTTGTTACAACTCCTCAACAAATAGTAAAAAAGATGTCAGCAGAAGAGTATTCAATTGTTATTTTTGGTGATAAAGACCATCCAGAAGTTTTAGGTGTACAATCTTATGCAAAAGATCAAGATGATGTATTTGTAATACTAGAACCAGAAGATTTAAAAAAAATAAAATTTAAATACTCAAAAATTGCAACAATTGCACAAACAACAAAAAAGAAAGAAAAATATCTTGAAATAGTAAATACCCTAATTCCAAAAAATAAGGAAGTAAGAGTATTTAATACAATTTGTGATGCAACATTTGAAAATCAAGATGCTGCAAGAGAATTATCAAAAGAAGTAGATATTATGATTGTAATTGGTGGGAAAAACTCTTCAAATACAAAACAGTTACTAAACATCTCAAAAGAAAATTGTATAGATAGTTATCTTTTAGAAGATGAAAGAGAACTAGACCCTCAATGGTTCAAAGATAAAAAACTTTGTGGCATAACAGCGGGTGCTTCAACGCCTGATTGGGTTATTCAAAAAGTTGTAAACCAAGTAGAAGCATACTAACTAATTTTTAAAATTAATTTGTTTAAGCCAATCTTCGATATAATCACTGCATTTTATAAATAATGGTTATACGAAGGAAAAATATGGGTATCGAAGATATTGAAATTGGTGAAGACTTTGACTTTGAGCAAATGCTTAATGAGTCTTTCGAAAATGCAGAGAACAACTCTGTAGTTGATGGTGTTATTGTTGAAATTTCTGGTGAAAACGTTTCTGTTGATGTTGGTCAAAAAGTTGAAGGAAGACTACATATCTCTGAAATTACTATTGGTGGTGAAGTTAAATATAAAGTAGGTGATACAATCCCTGTTATATTAACTGGTATTAGAGGTGAAAAACCTTCTATCTCTCACAAAAAAGTTTTACAAAAAGAAAAATTTGATGCTTTTGTAAAAGAACATACTGAAGATTTAGAAGATGTTACTATTGAAGGTAAAATTATCTCTATTAAACCTAGAGGTGGATTTATAATTGAAGATGACAATGGTTGTGAGTATTTTATGCCAATGGCTCAATCATACTTAAAAGCTCAAGGTGCACTTGGTAAAAAAGTTAAAGCGAAAGTTTTAAAAATCAATGAAGCACAAAACTCAATCATAGTTTCAAGAAAAAAACTTATTGAAGAATCTAAAATAGAAAAAGATGCAAAAGTTGCACAATTTTTAGAAAATGATGGTCTAATCAATGGAACAATCAAAAAAATCACATCTTATGGAATGTTTGTAGATTTAGGTGGAATTGATGGTTTAGTAAACTACAATGAAATCTCTTACAAAGGTCCTGTTAATCCATCTAATTATTATGCTGAAGGTGATGAAGTTACTGTTAAAGTTTTATCTTATGACAAAACTAAACAACACTTATCATTATCAGTTAAAGCTGCACTTTCTAACCCTTGGGAAGAGATTAGAGACGAATTAGATGTAGGTGATACTATTACTGTTACTATTTCTAACTTTGAATCTTATGGTGCCTTTGTTGATTTAGGAAATGATATTGAAGGTTTATTACATATCTCTGAAATTTCATGGAATAAAAATCTTAAAAATCCAAAAGATTTATTAACATTGGGTGATGAAGTTAATGTTGAAGTTATTGAACTAGATGTTGATAAAAAAAGATTAAGAGTATCTTTAAAAAATCTTCAAGAAAAACCTTTTGCAAAATTTACAAAAGAGCATAAAGTTGGAGACATCGTTACTGGTAAAGTAGCAACTTTAACTGAATTTGGAGCATTTGTTACTCTAGGTGATGTTGATGGATTATTACACAACGAAGAAGCTTCTTGGGAAGGTAATGCAAAATGTAAAAACCTTTATAAAAAAGGTGACGAGCTTGAAGTTAAAATTATCAAAATTGATAGAGAAAAAGAAAACATTTCATTATCAATCAAAGACATTACAGACTCTCCAGCTAAAAACTTCCAATCAACTCATAAAATTGGTGATATAGTTAAAGGAACAATCAAAGATCTTAAAGATTTCGGATTATTCATTAAACTTGAAGACAATTTAGACGGACTAGTTAGAAATGAAGATTTTGCACCTACTACTGCTGAAAATATCGAAATTGGAAAAGAAATTGAAGCTGTTGTTGTAAATATTGATACTAATAGAAATAGAGTTAGATTATCAATCAAAAGATTAGAACAACAACAAGAAAGAGAAATCTTAAAATCTGTAAACGATGATTCGTCTATGACTTTAGGTGATTTATTAAAAGACCAAATGAAATAATTCAAGGATTTAGAAGAATGAGTAAACATACAATTGTAGTTTGTGATCATATCCATGAAAATGGACTAAATATACTTAAAGCTGCTGAAGACATTAATTATGTTTTTGCAGCAGACATTGATAAAACTGCATTATTAGATGTAATTAAAGATGCTGACATCGCAATTACAAGATCTTCAACTGATGTTGATGAGAAATTCTTAAATGCAGCAGTAAACTTAAAAGCTATTATAAGAGCTGGTGTTGGTTATGATAATGTAGATATGGAAGGTTGTAGCAAAAGAGGTATTATTGCTATGAATGTTCCAACTGCAAATACTATAGCAGCAGTTGAACTTACAATGACACATATGCTTTCTTGTATGAGAAAGTTTCCATATGCTCACAATCAATTGAAAAATGAAAGAGTATGGAAAAGAGAAGATTGGTATGGTAATGAACTATTTGGGAAAAAACTAGGTGTTATTGGTTTTGGAAACATAGGACATAGAGTTGCACTTAGAGCAAAATCATTTGAGATGGATGTAGTTACATATGACCCATATATCCCTTCAACAAAAGCGACTGATTTAGGTATTAAGTATACTACAAACTTTGATGATATTTTATCTTGCGACATTATTACTATACATACACCAAAAAATCAAGAAACAATCGATATGATTGGAGAAGATGAAATTGCAAAGATGAAAGATGGAGTAATTCTAATCAACTGCGCAAGAGGTGGATTATATAATGAAGAAGCATTATTTAACAACCTAAAATCAGGTAAAATTGCAATGGCAGGAATTGATGTTTTCAAAAAAGAGCCAGCAATAAATAATCCATTATTAGATTTACCAAATATAACTGTAACTGCCCACTTAGGTGCAAATACAAGAGAATCACAAAAAGAAATAGCAGTTCAAGCTGCAAGAAATGCAATTGAGTCAGCAAGAGGTATTTCGTACCCAAATGCTCTAAATCTTCCAATAGATGAAAGCAAAATTCCTTCTTTTGTTAAACCATATATTGAATTAACTCAAAAAATTGCATTCTTAAGTGCCCAAACTGATAAAACTGCTATTAGATCAATAACTGTTAGTGGACAAGGTGAAATCAAAGAGTACTTAGATTCACTTTTAACTTTTGCTACTGTTGGTGCTTTAAAAGTCGCTGGTGGTGATGAAGTTAATTATGTAAATGCAAAATTTTGGGCTGAAGAAAAAGGCATCAAAGTTGACACTTGTGAAATCATAAATGGCAGTGGCTATAGCAATAAAGTAACTGTAAAAATTACTACTGAAAAAGGTGTTAATACTATTTCAGGAACTGTATTTGATGAAGATGTTCAAAGAATAGTAGAAGTTAATGGCTTCGTATTTGATATTGCTCCAAAAGGTAATATGATATTTTTAAGAAATTCTGATATCCCAGGAGTAATTGGAACAGTTGGAAAAACTTTAGGTGATAATAATATCAATATCGCTGACTTTAGATTATCTCGTGGAAAAGACTCTGCATTGGCTGTTATTTTAGTTGATTCATTTGTTTCTCACGATGTTTTAAAACAATTAGAAAACTTAGAAGCTGCAATTTCAGTTTCTTATGTAGAAATATAATAAGGGGTAACTTTGGCAAATATAGGAATGAGTGAATTAAAAAAGGGAATGAAAATCCAACTTGATGGAATCCCTTACAAAATTACTGAATATCAACATGTAAAACCTGGAAAAGGTGCAGCATTTGTAAGATGTAAAATTAAGTCTTTTCTAAATGGAAAAGTTATTGAAAAAACTTTCCACGCTGGTGATAAATGTGAAACTCCTGACTTACAACAAAAAACTATGCAGTTTTTATATGATGATGGTGAGTTGTTACAATTTATGGATAACAATACTTATGAACAAATTGGTTTAACTTATGATCAAGTTGGGGAAGCATTTGATTGGATTATTGATGGTATGAGTTGTGATATGATGTTCTTCAATGGAAGTGCAATCACAGTTGAACCACCTATGACAGTTGAACTTAAAATCGTAGAAACTCCACCTAACTTTAAAGGTGATTCTCAAGGTGGTAAAAAACCTGCAACTCTTGAATCAGGTGCAGTTGTACAAATACCATTTCACTTAGTAGAAGGTGACATTATTAAATGTGACACTAGAATCGGTGAGTACATAGAAAAAGTAAAATAAAAAGGCAAAGCTTTATCGTGGAAATACTGCGATATAGCTTTCTTTTCTTCGGTCACTGACAGTTGTCAGCTTCCTCCTCAAATAAAACTCTATCTTGATTTCGACGATAAATCTTAACCTTTTAAAATTAAAATTTTATTTTAATATTTACCTAGCCAAACTTTATGAGTTTGTGTATTTTTCAATAAACCTTGATTAAAAAGTCCTTTTAATGTACCAATACGAGTATGCCCTTCTACTAAATGATATTTTCTATTAGAATTTATTATGTTACCTAGAATTAAAATAGGTGGTTTTATCCATGTATAATTTTTTTGCCAATGTTTTACAACTTCTTTTCTAATATCAATTGAATTAAAATTATTTATCTTACATTTTTTTGCTCTATTCTCTACTATGTCAACCCAATCAATAAAACCACTATATATACTTAAATTTGATAGTTCATTTATAGTTAAGTCAACCTCTATCCATTTAATATTTAGAATTTCTAAAGTAGAATACTGTAACTGAAATTCACTTTTTCTACCATGGTCATAAAAAAATTGTATAAATACATCTTCTGGAATATTAGGTAAAAGTTTTTTCAAAAAATTATAATCTGGCCTACCACCTACATCTTCAAAGGGTATATTCATAATATCTGAGAATTTCATTTATTTACTATTTCTTTATTAAGTTTGTACATCAAATTATAAACTCCCTACCTAAATATACCTATGCAAAAAAGTCATATTTTGGATTAGTTCAAGGCGAAGGTTTAAATTTATGAGGGAGCATACTAAAGTATGTGACCGATTAAATTTAAAGATTTAACGCAGAAATCATCCAAAAGATGGCTTTTTACTTTCTTTTTAAAAAAACTATTTTTTCTTCACCTATATAATTCTCGTGAACTATTTCGAAGTCCATGTCTATTTCATTTAGAGCATTGATTCCATTTCTGATTTTTGGGCTAACTAAAAGTATCATATAGTCAATTCTTTCTTTTAGGATATTCATTAAGTTGTAAATCCCTTCTACCATTATGAACTTGTAATCTAATAGTTTAAATAAGTCATCGCTTATTATTACTTCTCTATTTGGTACTTTAAATAGTGGGATATTATTATCGAAGATTTTATTTTTACTATAGATCATTACATTTGGGGCATTCCCAGCTATATATCTTGCGTCTAGAGTTGGTTTGTCTGTTCTTACTGTATTTCCACCTATTAGCATTAGGTCTATTTTATCTCTTAGAGTGTGTACATACAATTGAGTCATGGTAGATGATACTTTTCCATCTATACAGCCATTTAGGGTTTGTGCCATTTTATAAAATATAAATGTCCCGCTGCTCCACTTTATAAAAGGATATAGAAGGTCATAGGCTTCTTTTTTCATACAATCTAGACTTATATCTATATTTACACTTTCTAGAGTTTGTATGCCCCCTGAGGCTTGTTTATTTGTATCTTCATGGGCTATGATTACTCTTTTTGGTTTTAACTCTTTTAATAGATTTGCACAAGAGGGAGTTTTCCCTATGTGATTACATGGTTCTAGGGTTACATAAATTTCACAATCATTGAAAAAGTTATTATGATTTTTTAATAAGTAATCATGTATTTCATGGGAAGTTTTTTTTAGTTTTAAATCATCTTTTGGGTATTTTTTTAAATATGCTGCTTTTAATGCATTTACTTCAGCGTGTGGCATTCCTGCTTCTTTGTGAGCTTCTATAGCTAAAATCTCACCATTTTTTACAACTACACAACCAACTGCTGGATTTGGGTAAGTTAGAAGTTGATATTTCCATGCTTCATCAATAGCAAGCTTCATATAAAACTTATCATCTATTTTCATTATGTTTGCCTGTTAAATAATAAAAAGCTTCCAGCCGCAATCATAATTGAACCAGCTGTATAGTTTAACCTTTTTAATGCTTTTTTAGATTTTAAAACTTGTTTTGCTTGGGCTGCTAAAATTGATATAAACATTAACCCAATCATCAATGCAAAAAGTGTTAAAGTAGAAGCTAGAAAAATGTCATAACCACTTAGGGATTTTATATCTAAAAATGTTGGTAAAAAAGCTATATAAAATAGTATAACTTTTGGATTAGAAGCTGAGATTAAAAAGCCTTGCATAAAACCTAAGAAAAAATCTTTTTTAGCTGCTTTATCTTTTGAAACAGTTTCAATTTTAATAGGTGTGGTAAACATCTTATAACCCAAATAAAATAGATAAAGTGCTCCAGCTATTCTTATAAATTCAAACAATAAAGCATAATTTTGTGCGATTGTTGCTAATCCTAGGCATGCGAAGATTAAGTAAATAATATCACTTATAGACATACCAAAAGCTAGGGGAATACATTGTTTAGTGCCAAGAGTCATTCCTCTTGCCAAAAGAGCAAAAACTCCAGGTCCTGGAGTAATGCTAAAAATAAATATTGCTAAGAAAAAAGTTAATGAGCTTTCAAAACTCATACATATTTCCTTATATTACCATTCAAAATAAGTTGAAGCTGAAGATATTTTATCATAGGTAATAGTTTCTTCACCCTCTAGAGTTTTCACTTTTATTTCATTTTCATCGGCAAAAACCAATTCACCTTTTAATACATTTTTATCAAAATCTTTTACTTTAACTTTTTCACCAACTGAAGAGATATAATGGGCTGTTCTTTTTAGTCTTCTCTCAATTCCAGGAGAACTTACTTCTAAGTTATATTTTCCATACATTGGCTCATTTGTATCTAAAATAGGTGAAATTAATCTTGAAATTTCGGCACATTTATCAAGTGAAACACCATCTTTAGATGTTATATAAATTCTAAATATGTCTCTATCATTTTCTTTAGTAGTCAAAATATCATATAATTCAACTCCACAACCTTTTACAGTCATTTCAATTGATTCTTCTAAAGTCATTAGTCCTCTTTTGTATCTTTTTTTATTTTTTCAAATAAAGACTCTATTTTTAAGTCTTTTTCTAGTTTGTCATCAGCTTGAAATTTAAAGTTTGGACATTTGTACCAACCTGTTGCATTTAAACAATAAGTTTTAATATGTCCATTTGCTTTACTTAATAAATTATTTAGTATTTGATGTTCTTTTTTATCATAATCACTTCCATCATAATAAACTATAGCATCATATTTACCATTTCTACAATTTACTTCAGTAATTCCCAATGATTTAATTCTACTATCATTTAAAGTAGCAAGAGCCTCAGGAATTAATTCCATAAGTAGAGACTCTGTTCTTTGTAAGTTTACACTTTTCATATTATAAATCTATGTTGATTTTTTCTTCAATTTGAATAAATGTTTCGATAAAATCTCCAACTTTTATATCATTGAATTTCTCAAACATAATACCACATTCAAATCCATTAACAACTTCTTTTGCATCATCTTTGAATCTTTTAAGTGATGAGATTTTACCTGTATATGTAACAACACCATCTCTAATAATTCTTGCATGTCCACCTTTGATAACTTTACCATCAGTTACTAAACATCCAGCAACAGTTCCAACTTTTGGTACAACAAATGTATCTTTAACTTCTGCTTGACCAGTATTTTCTTCTCTAATTACTGCACTCATCATACCAGATAATGTAGCTTTGATATCATCAATTAAGTCATAAATAATACTGTAAGTATTGATTGTGATTCCATCAGCTTTAGCTTTTTGTTTAATAGAACCAGTAGGTCTTACATTAAACCCTAAGATAATACAACCTTCACTAGCTCCTGCTAAAACCACATCAGACTCAGTGATTCCACCAACTGCTGCATGTAAAATTTTAACTTTTACTTCATCATTTTGGATTTTTTCTAATGAACCTTTAATTGCTTCTAAAGAACCACCAACATCAGTTTTAATAATCACTGGAAGTTGTTTGATTTTTCCTTCTGCAATTAATCCACTCATCTCTTCTAAAGATACTTTAGTTGATTTAGATAACTCTTTTGCTCTTGCATGTTCAGCTCTAGTAGTAGCAATATCTCTAGCTTCTTTTTCACTATCTTGAACAACCATAACTGAACCAGATGTAGGAATATCATTTAATCCTAATACATTACCAGTTTCTGAAAGTCCTAATTCTTTTACAGGTTGTCCCATATCATTAGTTATAGCTTTCACTCTACCATATGTAGTATCACTAACAATATTATCACCAACTCTTAGCGTACCACTTTGCACGATTACAGTTGCAACTGGACCTCTACCTTTTTCAAGTGTAGCTTCCACAACTGTAGCTTTTGCTTTTGAACTAGGATCTGCTTTTAATTCTAACATTTCTGCTTGAATTAAAATATTTTCAAGTAAATCATCAATACCTTCACCAGTATGAGCTGAAACACCGATAAACTCAATGTCTCCACCCCAATCAACAGGAAGCATCTCTTTTTCTGCCATTTGTGATTTAACCATATCAGGATTTGCAGTTTCTTTATCCATTTTATTCATTGCAACAATGATTGGACAACCACTAGCTTTTGCATGTGCGATTACTTCTTCAGTTTGTGGTTTAACACCATCATCAGCTGCAACAACTATGATAATAACATCAGTTACACTTGCACCTCTTGATCTCATTTCACTAAAAGCAGCATGTCCTGGAGTATCCACGAAAGTGATCTTTTTACCATTTTGTTCAACTGTATAAGCAGAAATATGTTGAGTAATTCCACCAGCTTCACCTTTTGCAACTTTTGCGCTTCTAATTTTATCTAATAATGAAGTTTTACCATGGTCAACATGTCCCATTATTGTTACAACTGGTGGCCTAGTTACGAAATTAGATTTATCAATTTCTTCATCGAAATCTTCTACATAATTAACATCTTCTAAAGCATCTTTTACAGTTACTTCAATACCAAACTCTTCACCAAGAATTTCTAATTCATCTTGTTTTAAGAAGTCATTTTTTGTAACCATCATTCCTAAAGAAAATAGTACTGTAATTACTTCTGAAGCACTTTTCCCACAAGCTTCTGCAAACTCATAAACCCTAACATCTTCAGGTATTGTGATTTCAGTTACTTCTGCTGCTTCAACTTCTCTTTTAATTCTTTTCTTTCTTCTACCTCTTTTTAAACCTTGAGGTCTATTTCCAAAGGCAGCAGGTTTTGAACTTCTAGTTTGTTTATCATTATTATTTTTTGCTGGTTTATGTGGATCATCAAATAGTTTTGATGTATCAGTTAATCCCATATCAAGTAAAACAACTTCTTCACCTAATAATGAATCATCAGACTCTTTAAACTCTTGTTTTGATATTTCTAATACTTTTCCATGCTCATGAGCTCGTGGTGGTGCTTTTTTCTTTTGAACTTTAGCTTTTGCTTTTGCCGCTTCTGATTGATTTTCTTGATTATTATTTCCACCTAGAATTTCACTAAGAGATTTCATAGGTTTTTTTACTTGAGAAGAATCAGCTGAAGAGAAAGTTGGTTCTTCTTTTTTTTCTATTTTTGGTTCTTCAGGTTTTTTCTTTTTAACAATTTTTAAACCTCTTCTTTTAGGTACAACTTTTTTAACAGATAAAGTATCAGTAACTTCTTGAGTATCATCAGTTTTTTTAGGGCTAGTATCTTCAGTTTTTTTAGGTTTTTCAATTACTGGCTTAATTTCTTCTTTTGGTTCTTCAACCTTAGTTTCTTTAACAGTAAGTTCTTCTTTTGGCTTAGTTTCTTCGCTTACCACAGGTTCTTCTTTGACTATTTTAGGTTCAGCCTTCTTAACTACTTTTTTCTTTTGTGGAAGTTTTTTACTTTTTCCAGTCATTATATAGTTTACTATCTCTTCTGCATCCTCAACAGTTGTTTGACTTTGAGGTGATTTAAGTTCAATTCCTAAATCTTTTGCTTTATTTATGACATGGTTGCTGCTAGCCCCAGCTTCTTCTGCAATTTCATATACTCTTACGTTATCTGACATGCGTTATTATCTCCTTAAGTTGTACCAAGTACTCGTCTTTTTTTTTACACTGTTTAAAAAGTGCTTTTTCAATTTTTTTTGTTTCTTCGTCTAAAAGAGTTTTCTCTTGACACTCTTTACAAATATAGAAACTCCTACCTATTCCATCAAAACTGATAAGTTTGTAATCCTTACATTGAAGTCTCACTAGGTTTTCTTTACTTAGTTTACTACGACAAACTATACAAGTTCTTATAGGTTTTTCTAATTTAGGCAATGATTATATCCAAAATTTATTAAATTTCCAATTTTTATGCTTCAACTTTAATTCCATAGTTATCAAAACCAGAAATAAAAACTTTAAAATGTGGAAATTTTGCTCTTAATTCTTTCTCAATTTTCTTTGCATCTTCAAAATAACAAATAGAAAAAAGTGTAGAACCAGAACCAGATAAAGTGCTCATTAAAGCACCACTATTTAAAGAGCATTTTTGAACCTCAAAAAGCTCTGGCATTTGTCTCATTCTATAACTTTGATGAAATTTATCTTGAGAAGCTATTTTTAACATTTCCCAATTTTCACTCATAAAAGCAGCTGTTAATAATGAAGAGTGAGATAGATTAAATATAGCATCTTCTTTAGAATATTTATATGGTAAAGTTTTTCTTGAAAGTTGTGTAGAAATTGGTCTATTAGGAACAACAACTACCGCACTTAAACTTTTAGGAATAGATTTATTTATAAATTTTACTTCATTATCTTCAACTGATGAGACTGTAAACCCACCCATAACGGCTGGCGTAATATTATCTGGATGAGACTCATAAGCAAGCGCTAAATTAAGTAATTTTTCTTTTGGCAATTCCATCTCTTCTATAGCATATGCTGATGCAATTGCACTAACAATTACAGCAGACGAACTTCCTAAACCTCTTGATAGTGGAATTTGATTTTCAAATTCAAATCTAAAAGATCTCTTTTTTTGTGATAAATTATTATAAAAATCATTAAAAATAGCAATAAACATATTGTTATCTTTTAGTATAGGATTATTTGAACCCTCACCTTTTAAAGATACACTATGAAATTTTGCTGGTCTTATTGTTACTTGATTTTTTATTTTTAAAGCTAATCCTAGGGTATCAAAACCTGGCCCTAGATTTGCACTCGTAGCTGGCACACTAATTCTCAATTATATTCCTTTTATACTGCTGGTAAATTGTAAATTGGCAAAGTATTAGATGAAAATTTTGTTTTATCTAAACTTTTTGGTAATTTAAAATCCGAAATTATACTCTTTTCTTCTAAAAAATCTATAATTATTTCACCATTTTTATTAAAAAAGTACTTTTTACCCAAAGCTTTTATTGGTGAATTCTCATTAAACAAAAATCCACTAGTTGCATTTAACTCTATTTTTTTAGCAATACAAACAGTTTTTAAAAATACATAAGCAACTTTTATTGCCATATAAGAACCTGGTGTATTTACATAAGTTATAGATTTTATATCATACTCTTGTAATAATTTTTCAAAAATTATAGGTAAAATATCAGATGTTTTTCCTTCTTCTTCAATCTCTTTAATTAAAACCTGATTCTCATAAATCCCAATTTTTATTGGTGTTGATATTGAAATAACTACTATATCTATCAAATAATCCCTTAATTAGCATCAACTAGAGCATATGCTTTTTGGAAAACATAACTCTCTTTTTGTGCTTCTTCTAAATCTAAAATTTCATAGTTATCTTCTGATTCATAAACTTTTTTTGTCAATAAATGATTTAAATGATGGCTTCCAGCATGGGCATCATATTCACCTATTAATGTATAACCTAAAAGTGACATATCACCTATTGCATCAAGAATCTTATGTCTTACAAATTCATTTTCATATCTTAAACCTTCTGGATTTAAGATTTTATCATTATCTACAACAATAGCATTTTCCATGCTACCACCTTGAGCCAATCCTATACTTCGTAAATATTGCACTTCATGTAAAAATCCAAAAGTTCTAGCTTTTGAGATATTTTCTTTATACTCATCTATACTATAATCAAAATGATAATTTTGTTGTCCAATTACAGGATTTTCAAAATCAATAGAGAAATCATAAACAATATGATTAGAGGGCTTTAAAGATACTCTTTTGCCATCTTCAGTTGTAACTTCAACTTCTTTTTTTATCTTAATTACTTTTTTTGATTCATTTAATTCTTTTATGCCAACTTCATCAATTAGCATGCAATACCCAGATGAACTACCATCAAGCACTGGAACCTCATCATTATCAAGAACAATTCGCAAATTATCAATGCCATAAGCATAAACAGCAGACAAAAGATGTTCAATAGTTGAAATAACAATTCCATCTTTTCCAATAACTGTCGCCATTTTTGTATCAACAACATTTTCTATTTTTAGAGGAATTGTCAAAGCTTCATCAGACCTATAAAAGATTATTCCTTGATTAGCTTCCAAAGGTTCTAATCTCATTTTTACAGGAACACCTTTATGGAGTCCAATTCCAACTATTTCTACTGCTTTTGCTATTGTTCTTTGTTTCATTTGCTATCTATTACCTTTTTTGCATCACTTATGATATCTGTTATTCTTGTTTTTATCCAATTTTTATCCATCCATTCTAAAGGATCTACTTCTAAACCTTGAACTAAAACACCAAAATGTAAGTGATCTCCTAAAACAGCACCAGTTGCACCAGTATTAGCGATTTTTTGATTTTCTTTAACTTCTTCACCTACAGTTACATTTGAAGAACTTGTATGAGCATAAAGTGATTGTAAACCAAACCCATGATCTATTATAATAACATTTCCATAAATTCCTAAATAGTCATTAAATATTACTCTACCTTTATTTGTAGTAAAAATATCAGCTTTTTTAACACTTGCCCAATCAATTCCTAAATGCCAAGCTTCATCTATTTTTATGTTATTATGATAATATGATCTTTCTTGTCCAAATCGCCCAGCAGTTGCAGCATTTTCTAATCTTTTGAAAGGAATAAGGTTAAAACCACTTACTAAGTCTCTATCCATAAATTTTTTAGATGTTTCTTCTATCTTTTGTACATTTTGGTTTCTTAAAACTTCATTTTCTTTTAAAAAAATATCAGCTAGATTATCAGGTACATCTTTTCCACTTTGTTCTAAAACTTTTGTACTTACATTTTGAATAAAGGTATCACTAATTTTTATTTTGGATTTATCATCTTTTCTATTTCTTATGTATAAAGGCACTTTTATTATTGATTTATTATCTGCTTTATCGATTGCAACTAAATTTACAATATTAAATTTTTCTATTTTTATTGGCCAAGCAATTAATGCTGCATAATAATTCTTTTTATAAAAAGGAACCAAATCAAATCTTTGTTCATTGTTAAATGTTATATATGAGTCTTTTAAATTTTCATCTTCAACTTTTACTATAACTAAAGCACTTCCACCTCTTCTAACTGCAAAAGAGTTAGCAACAACTGAAGCTACAGGTTTTTTTCTATCAATTTTTAAATGAAAAGTATCAACAACTTTATTTCCTTCTAAAAAGTTCCATTTACTACTATCAACTGCTTCAACAATGATTTCAACATCATTACTTTTAAAGAACATATCAAGTTCTGGTGATTTTAGTTCCAAATTGATATTTTTTTCTGGTTCTAATAATACTTTTGAATCTAATACTATCTCTTTATTTCCATCTTTAAATATTACTTTATAAAATTTAACACCACTATCATCACTAATACCAAGGTTTAGTTTGCTTTTTAAATTCCAATATATATTATCTTTAAAATCTACTTTCGGGGGATTTTTCTCAAACATAGGCGATAAATAAACAAAACAACCAGCTACAATGGCACCTATTATAAATATAAATAATACTACTTTCCCAAAACTACTTTTATTTCTCAAGAATTTCCTTTAATATAATCTCTTTTGCTTCAAAAATATCATCAGTTTGTATAACACATCCTGCGGCATTTAAATGCCCACCTCCACCAAAAGTAGAAGCTACTTTTGAAACATCTATTTTCTCTTTTGATCTAAGAGAGACTCTAACTTTATCATTTACAATTCTAAAATAAATCGCTACTTTTACAATAGCAATATTTAAAACCATATCTAGTGCAACTTCTGTTTCAAGTGTTGTTGCCCCACTCTCTTCAAACCACTCTTTTGTTGCATATATTGTTGCTATTTTACCTTCATCAAGAAGTTCCAAACTATTGAAAATCTTAGGCAAAATTCTATATTTTGCTAAAGAATCTCTTTTTATAAACTTATCAGCAATATAAACAGGACTAGCTCCACATTTAACTAAAAAATTAATTTTTTCGTAAGTAAATTCATCACATCTTGGAGTTGTAAAAGCCAATGAATCATCATATATTCCCACATAAAGTGCTTCTGCTGTATTTTTTGTAATATACAATCCATTAAATCTAAAAAAGTCATATACTATTTCAGAAGTTGAAGACTTATTAATATCTACTATATTTATAGTTCCAAAATCATCATTTGATTTATGATGGTCAAAATTTATCAAAGGTATATCTTCAGGAAGTGTTATTCCAAATCTATTTGAAGTACCACAATCAACAGAGATAACCAAATCATAAAATTTTGGGATTTGATCTGTTATTTTTTCATATCTATTTATAAAATCACATTTCGCAGGAAGATTTTTTCCTGCATTAAAAACTTTATGTTTAATTTTATTTTCAGATAAATAGTTTGAAAGTGCAAGTCCTGAACAAATAGTATCAGGGTCGGGATTTACATGAGTGATTATTAAAATATATTTTGATTTCTCAATCAATTTTAAAGCACTCACAAAAGAGGCAGTATTTACTTTATTATTTGTTATAAAATCTTTACTCAAATACGCTCCTTTTTAAAATCATTTTAATCCTATCATAATAACACTAATCAAAAGTTAACCACTAATCAAATTTCATAGAAAAGTCTAACCAAGTTGCTTGATGTATAATACTTCCAGAACTCAATGCATCAACCCCTGTTAAAGCATAATCTCTTACAGTATTTAAATTAATGTTTCCACTAGCTTCTAATACTATATGAGGATGGGTTTCATTTCTATATTTTACAACTTCTCTTATTTGTTCTGGAGTCATATTATCACACATAATTATATCACCACCAGCTTCCATTGCATCTTTTACTTGTTCTAAGCTTTCACACTCAATCTCTATTTTAGTAACCCAAGAGATTCTCTTTCTTGCTCTTTGAATAAACTCTTTTAGATTCATAATTGTTCGAAGGTGAGTATCTTTTAACATCAGACAATCATCAAGTCCAAGTCGGTGATTAATAGCTCCTCCTACTCTACTTGCATATTTTTCAAAATCTCTAAGTTGTGGTCTTGTTTTTCTAGTATCAAGTAAAACTACATCTAAATCTTTTATCAAAGAAGCATATGAATTAGCCATAGTAGCTATTCCCGAAGCATGTTGAAGCATATTTAGAAATGTTCGCTCGCTTGAGAGTAAAACAGCTGCTTTCCCATCAAGCTTTGCGATAATATCACCTTTTTTGATTACTTCCCCATCATGCTTTAAAAACTTACAATCAAATTTTTCAGTTTTTGATAAGGCTTTTGCATAAATCTCACCAGCTAAGATTCCATCATCTTTTGAGATAACTTTTGCTGTAAATCTTCCTTTAGGCGCAACATCAAAGAATAAATCCCCTCTACCATTATCTTCAATAATAGCATTTTTTACAAACTTTTTAATATTAATCATACTTCAAACATCCTTTGTAGTGCTACTTTTGCCCATTTTATTACATTGTCATTTACAAAAATTTCATTTGAAAATACTTCTTTACCATCTTTTATCTCTTTTAAACAATTATAAACATCTTGTAAAGTTGTCTCATTCATAGTTGGACATTCTGGTTTTGTTGAACTTAAGATATAAGTATTTTTCTCTCTTAATCTATTTACCATATTATACTCAGTTCCAACTGCAACCTTTTGTTCAGCTGGTAACTCTTTTATAAATTTGATAAGTTGAGAAGTAGAACCTACAAAATCAGCCATATCACAAATTTTTGGATCACATTCAGGATGAACTGCAATTAAGATATCTGGATATTTATTTCTATAAAACTCAATATCATCAGTTGAAAAGAGTTGGTGAACAGAGCAAAAACCATCATAACAAATAATATCTGCTTCTTTTGGATCAGTTCCATCACCTATAACAGTTGATTTTAGATTAAGACTTTTTGCAAAATTTTGTCCTAAACATCTATCTGGTACAAAAAATATTTTTTTACCAGACTTTAAACCTTTTTCTATGATTTTATATGCATTTGAAGAGGTACAAACCATACCACCCATTTCTCCAACTCTAGCTTTTACTGCTGCACTTGAATTAATATATGTTATAGGAAGAAGTTCATCACTTGATACTCCCATTGCATTTAGTTTGGCTAATGATTCATCAAAATAATCCACATCAATCATTCTAGCCATCGCACAACATGCGATTTTTGGCATAAGAACTCTTTTTTGTGGACTCATAACTTTTACACTCTCACCCATAAATCCAACACCACAAAATACTATATATTTACTACTTGTTTCCATAGCTTTTTTAGCTAATTCTAAAGAATCTCCTGTAATATCTGCTAATTCAAACACTTCATCTCTTTGATAAAAGTGAGCGACTAAAGTTACGTCAAGTTCCTCTTTTAATTTTATTATTTCATCTTTTAAATTCAAAATTTACCCTTAGGTTTATAATATTTAACATTTAACGGGAATATAACAAAATTTTTGTTATAATCCATTTAAACATAATCAAAAAAATTAATTGAGGTCATAATGGATTTTTTAAATACAAATCTTATTTTTTATATTTTAGCTTATTTAATAGGGTCTATTCCCTTTGGTTTACTTCTAGCTAAAACATTTGCAGGGGTAGATATAAAAAAGCATGGAAGTAAATCAATAGGTGCCACAAATGTTCTAAGAGTAGTAAAGCAGACAAATCCAAGCTTAGCAAAAAAACTAGGTCTTGCAACTGTTATTCTTGATGCCATAAAAGGTACAATCATCCTTCTTATCGCACAAGCCTATGGAGTAAGTGAAGCTACACTTTGGACTATTGCTGTGTTAGCTGTGGTTGGGCATTGTTATAGTATTTATTTAGGACTTGAAGGTGGAAAGGGGGTTGCTACTGGACTTGGTGTATTTTTAGTACTAATTCCTATTCCTACACTTATTGGTGCTATTGTTTGGGGATTTTGTGCAAAAGTTTTAAAAATCTCTTCTTTATCTTCTCTTTTAGGATTAGTTGCTGTAATAATTGCAGCAATTATATTTAACAATGAATTAGGAGTAAATTCAAATGCACCTATGTATTTGATTTCATTTATAATTTTTTATAAACATATTCCAAATATAATAAGACTTATCAAAAAAGAAGAGCTAAAAGCAGTATAATGAAAGTAAAAATCGAAGATCTTACTTTTGATTGCATTATTGGAATATTACCCTTTGAGCGAAAGAATAAACAAAGGGTGATAATAAACTGTTCTTTTTCTTATAACTACTCAAATTTTGAATTTATAGATTATTCAAAAGTAGCATCAAGCATTCAAAAAATAATGATAAAAAATAAATTTGAACTAATTGAAGATGCTCTTTTAAACTTAAAAAAACATTTAAATAAAAAATATTCTATAAAAAACCTAAAAATAAGTATACAAAAACCAGATATTTTGCCTAATTGCAAAGTAAGCGTAAGCCTATAAAATATGGCCTTTTTATAAATAAAACTTAAAATAATAGATTAAATTACTCAAAAACCTTCAAATTAAGAAAACTTTAATTTTAAAGCATGTAAAATTTTCGCAACGGTGAATCGGAAAGTATCTTTCAAGTATTTATACAAGAAGATTGTTCGCGCGTCCGAGGAACTGATTTAAAAATAACCCTTTCAGGAGATCAAATGAAAAAATTCGTAAAAATGAGTTTAATAGCTGCAATCGCTGTAGCTGGAACAACTGCT
Organism: Arcobacter sp. F2176; assembly: GCF_004116465.1. Classification (NCBI taxonomy): domain Bacteria; kingdom Pseudomonadati; phylum Campylobacterota; class Epsilonproteobacteria; order Campylobacterales; family Arcobacteraceae; genus Arcobacter; species Arcobacter sp. F2176. The sequence continues at coordinate 8,233 of NZ_PDJV01000006.1, read as the reverse complement.
AGTGCACAACCTTTAACAGAAGCTATCAAAAATGTAGATGTATCAGGAACTATGGTATATAGATATAATGATTATCAAGATGATGTTAAACAAACTGGTACAAATCATTCAAATACAGTTAATCACTATAAAATTGGTTTAAATCTAAAATCAAAAGTTAATGATGATGTTACTGCAAATACAAGATTTGTAATTGGTAGCCAAGATGCTTCTGCAAACTTTGGAAAACTTGACACTCAATCAAATGGTGACACAAACTTAGATGTAGAATTAACAAATGCTAACTTCGCATATACTGGTATTGCAAATACTACAGTTATCGTTGGTAAACAAGGTTTAACTACTCCTTGGACTGTAGCTGTTGATGCTTCAGGAAATGAGCAAACTGGTACAGGTATCTTAGCATTAACTACTGTTGGACCTGTTACTATTGCTGGTGCTTACTTTAACCAAACAAATCTTGGTGATAGTGGAGATGCACAATCAACTTTTGGTAAAAAAAGTACTAATTCTGATGCAGTAAATGATGCTATTGGACAAAAATTTGGTTCAAAAGATATTTATACTGTTGGTGTAATGGGTAAAGTTGGTCCTGTTGCTTTAGATGCATGGTACTTAGATATGGATAATGTATTTGATACATATACACTTGGTGCAAATGCTTCATTTGATCTTGATGCTGTAACTTTAGGTGGAGACATCAGATATACATCTCTTGATTTAGATGGTTCAAGTGATGATAATGATTTATTACAACTTACTGTAACTGCAAAAGCTGGTATCTTTGATGCAAAAGTTGCTTATGCTACTACAGATAATGATGGTGGTTTAGTTGCTCTAGATACTGATGCTACTACAAGTATCTCTGCTTGGTCTGTAGATGCTAATGGTAAAGCTGATGCTGATTACTGGCAAGTAAGACTTGGTTTCCAAGTATTACCTTCTTTAAATATCTCTGCTAACTATGCTAATGTAGATTATTCTACTGCTACATCTAATGATGTAGAAGAAGAAGAATATTATGCACAATTTAATTACTCTATGAGTAAAAACTTAAGTGCATACTTAAGATATGGACAATATACAAAAGACACTGGTTCTACAGAAAACAATGATAGTACTAGAGGAAGAATTCACGTTCAATATAAATTCTAATCTTAGAGTTTATTTATTTTATGTGATAAAAGGCTGGAATAATATTCCAGCCTTTTTTTATGCACTTTTTATAAAATTACGCTAAAATATTGCAATAATTTTAAAGGACAAAAATGAATCTTATAAAACCATTTTCACTATTAGCATTTCTTATAACTTCAAGTTTTGCACAAACTACTATGTGCTATAAACAAAATCATACTGATTTTTCTACTATAGAGTCTATAAATCTAGATGGTGGTCTATGTAATGGAAATAAATCACTAAAAGATATGAAAAAAGATGGCTGGAAAATTGATGATATAAAAATAGATGGAAATAATTATATTTATATATTAAAAAAAGATGAAGTAAATATGCAAAATATTGATATGCAAGCTTTAGAAAATCAAATCATACAAAGACTAGAGCAAAAAGATGTTGCCTCACAAATAGCTTCAAAAGAAGAAAAAAGAATCAAAATGTCTATTTCTGGTAAAAATCTATATATCAAAAAATGTGAAACATGTCATGGAATCAATGGTGAAAAACTTCCAGGAAGATCAAGAGCAATAAATAAATTAAATCTATTTGATTTTACTGCTACTATTAGAGACTATGTAAATGGAAGTGGGTATGATAGAGGAACAGCTTTTCAAATGGCTCAATATGCATCTATTATGGATACAAATGATATAAATAATGTATATGTATATCTTCAAGCTATTAACCAAAAAGACGAAAAAAAACCAAAATCTAACTAAGAGTTTACTCTTAGTTTAGTCTAAACGCTTCTTATACTTATTTTTAGTATAATTCCATTTTAAAGGAAAAACTAAATGGATGCATACGAATACTCTGAATTAATCAAATTATTAAATAAAAAACTTCAAAATATAAAAGATATACTCAAACCTGATGTATTAAAATCAAGACTAAAAGAGATAGAAGAGTTAGAGTCTTCACAAGACTTTTGGAATGATGTGGAAACTGCTACAAAAATAGGTATTGAAAAAAATAGAATATTGAGTAAATTATCTAAATTTAACAAAGCTAATGAGTCTTTAAGTGGTACAAATGAACTTTATGCGATGGCACTTGAAGAAAAAGATGAAGATACTTTTGAATTACTTTATGGGGAAGCTGAAGAGTTAGATAATCTTATAAGATCTACTGAGATATCTGTAATGCTAAGTAATCCTGATGATTCATCTAATGCTATTATTTCTATTCATCCAGGAGCTGGAGGAACTGAGTCTCAAGATTGGGCGAGTATGCTTTATAGAATGTATCTAAGATGGGCTGAACGAATGGATTTCAAAATAGAAGTTCTTGATTATCAAGATGGTGAAGAAGCAGGCCTTAAAGATGTTTCTTTTATCATAAAAGGTGAAAATGCCTATGGATATTTAAAAGCTGAAAATGGTATTCATAGACTTGTAAGAATCTCTCCTTTTGATTCAAATGCTAAAAGACATACTTCATTTGCATCAGTTATGGTAAGTCCTGAAATTGATGACAACATTGATATTGTTGTGGAAGATAAAGATATTAGAATAGATACATATAGATCAAGTGGTGCTGGTGGACAACATGTTAATAAAACAGAAAGTGCTATTAGAATCACTCATATTGCCACAAATATTGTTGTACAGTGTCAAAATGATAGATCTCAACATAAAAATAAAGCAAGTGCCATGAAGATGCTAAAATCTAGACTTTATGAATATGAGTTAGAGAAACAACAAGCTGTAAAAGATGGTGTTGAAAAAAGCGAGATTGGTTGGGGACATCAAATTAGATCTTATGTAATGCAACCATATCAACAAATAAAAGATACAAGAAGCAACATTGGATATTCAAATGTTGAAGCAATTTTGGATGGAGATATTACAAAAATGATTGAAGATGTTTTAATAGCAACGGCTAGATAAGCCAAAAGTGCAAGAGTTATCTTGTACTTTTACCTATCACAAATAGTTTTAAACTCACAATACTGACAAGTAGATGTTTTGTCGCATTTTTCAAAATTTACTTTTTTTGTTTTTAACTCTAAAAATATCTCTTTTAGTAATTCTAACTTTTCTATTAACATAACTTCTTCAAGTAGTTTTGAACTATTTAAATCATAATAAAATGCTTTTATATTCTCATATCCAAAGAGTTCTATACATGCTAAATAATAAAATTCCAATTGAAAGTCAACGCTATTTTCATAAGTTTTAAGACTATCAATTTTTAGACTTGAAGAGGTCTTATAATCAATCAATAAATACTTATCATCTTTTTTATCAATTCTATCAATACTTCCTTTTAAAATTATTCCATTGTAATCAAATTTAAAGTCTTTTTCTATTTCTAATACACTCAAACTTTTATCTTCAAATCTTTTGTTTTCAAACTCTACAAAAGTATTTAATTTTTTTAAAAATATTTCTTTATCCAAAAGTAAAAAGGGATTTTCATTTATCTGTTTTTCAAATATTGATTTTATTAGCTCATAATTAATATTTTGTATCTCAAAGCTCTTATATGCACTTTCTAGTGTTTTGTGAACCATACTTCCCAATTCAAAACCTTTTGGCTTTAAGCTTATGTTATGCTCTTTTATTTTACATATATACTCTAAGTAATACTTTCTTTTACATTCTAAATACTTTTTAAGTGAAGTAGCTGACCATTCTTGCTTTGATAAATCAATCTCATGTTCAATATTTTCACTAAAATGATTTATTGATCTGTTCTTATAAAGTATTTGTTTATATTGTTTATCTTTTGTAGCTGAGTTGATTTTGTCTTTAAACAATTCATCTGCGAATCTACTTATTTGCATTGTCTCATTTTGAATATATGAGATATAGAGATTTTTAGCTTTATTCATCAATCTATAATAGTAGTATTTTTGTAAATTCTCCCTATCTTTTTGAGTAGGAAGCTTTACTCTTTTTTTAATAATTGATGATAAAAATTTATCTTTAATACTTGATTTTGGTATATAGTTTTCATTGAAATCACAGATTATAATTGCTTCAAACTCAACAGCTCTAGTTTCAAGTAAACCCATTACTGTAATAAGACCAGAATTAATATCATCAAGAGTTATTTTTTGTATCTTTTGAATAAGTATTTTTACAGCTTCTTTGAAAAGTATATTTTGAAAACTATTAAAAAATAGATGATTTAATTTATAAGTTAATTCATCAAATTTTTCTATTAACTCTTTATTGTGTTCTATTGATTTTAAATACTCAATCAGAATATCAAAATTTATCTTATCTAGTTTTTTATTCCATATTTTTTTAATACTATCAATCATTTCAAAATTGATTTTATAAAACTCTATTGATTCTTTTGTTTTTCTCTCATTTTCGTTTAAATAAGAGTATATGGAATTTATCACTTTATAAATCTTACTATTAATTATGCTTTTACCCATAGCATAATTAAAATATTGTTCATCATCAAATTGTTCCAATAGTTCTACAAACTTTTCATCAGGAACTATTAATGCTATATTTTCAGGTCTTATTCCATCATTTATAGCATCTGTTATTGACTCTTTTATAAAAGCTATTTGATTTATTCTACTTGTAAATGCAACTGCTTTTGTATTTTTCAAGTTTGATATTTCTTTATGTTTTTCTATTATTTTTTTGTTTGATAAGTCGATTTTATATTCATAACCTTCTTCTAATTCAAAACCAAAATTAATAAAACTTTGTATTGATTTTTGATTGTATTTATTTGAAAATAGATTAACTATTATTTTAGTATGTTTTGATATTTCAAATATAATTTCCAATTCAAAATTAGTAAAATATCCTTCAAAATATATTTCTATACTTTCATATCTATTTAAAAAGTTTTGATTAATTTCATAATTATTTGGTAGATTTATTTTATCGACAACATTATTATCATCAAGTATTTTTATATAGTTATTATATATTTGTTTTAATATTGTTATATGTTCTTTATAGTATTCATAGGTATCAACTTCATCAATACTGTCAATTGATACTTTTTCAGCAGCTAATTCGCCAAAAAATCTAAATAAATAATCTGATTGTTTTAAAAAGGAAGTAAAGTTGTTTGAAATACCAAGTTTATTAAGATTTTTTATATCAGAAGCATCTTTTAAATATAAAAACCTTTGCTCTTCATCAATATATTTATTATTTTTTATGGATATGGATTTTTTTAAGAATTCATCGATTGTTAAATAAGAAGGAAGCAATAAATTTTCACTGCTTCTTCTTTTTATAGATTCTCTTATAGCTCTAGAAGTTGGGTATACTATAAGTGTTTTACTTGTTTGTAGCATTTGATTTTATATAAAAGAAACCTTTTTCTCCATCATTTGTCTCAAGTATTCCAGTTATATTCCAATTACCTGCTTTTTCTAGATTAAAAGTAAATTTATCATTCTTAGTTTCATCATTGTTTATATCAATATCAGAATAACTATTTGTAGTTCTAGTAACTTTAAAACTAATTTTAAAATTTGGAACTTTTACTCCATCTTTAGTTGTTAAATCAAAAGAGATATTGTTTATACCCATTTTAAAGATATCTTTATGCATTGATTTTTGGTCAATCACTCTTTGAGATAAAAAGACATCATTTAATACAATGCCATCAAACTCTTTATCATTGATTTTCATTTTAAGATTATATTTTTTAGAAAATTTTTCATTATAATCAACTATTTCATTAAACTCCACATCCATAATGTGATATGAACTTAAAAATGATTTATCCTCGTGTACTGGTGTTTTTATAGCTGACATAACGGTCCAAATAACCATTGAAAATGTAAATGTAAATATAGCTATAAAAAATAACGGCCAATAATTTCTTTTTTTCATTTATTACCTATTTTTTCTTTTTTGATTTCAATACTGCAAAAGTATATAAAAACACACCAAGTATAACTAAAGTATACATAAATACTTTCCAAATAGTTCCAGCTGTTTTACCTGAACTTGGAATTCCGGATTCAAGTTTTTCAATTCCATTGGCATGAGCAACATCATCAGCCATTTCAGAATATCCATTTAGTACAGCAGCACTAATTTTTGTAAAAAGTGTATTTTTATCTTTTGAAGCAAGTAATGGCACAACATAACCATCTAAAATATCATTTTTATTAATTATACTTTTGAGTTTTTCAGACATAAGTAGATTAACATGCATTTGTTCCACTGCTATTGTTAATACTGCATAAGGTTCACTTAGAGTTGAAGTTAATTCAGCCTCTTCTTTTTTAATTAATTGCATTTTTTCTTTTATAGGTATATTTTTATCTATTCCTAAATCAGTTTTTACATATACATATAAATTTACATTTGTTTTATCTTTTACTTCAGATCCAATTTCAAGTATTTTTTGTGCTGTTCTTGGATCAATTACAACATCATCTGATAATACATACTTGTTTATGCTTGCATTTAGTGGGATTAAAAAAAATAGCAGTGATAACACTGCTATTTTTAAGATATTGAAAGCTTTCATTTATCCTACAAAAATTCTTGAAGAATCAAAGAATGATAAATAGGCAGTAAGTAAAGCTGAACCTAATAATAATAGTCCGATAATTTTATCCATTGTTTACTCCTTACTTCACTTTACCAACAAGCTCGTACTGACTAGAATTATCAGGACTATTAGCTTTAAGACCATTTAAGTCTTGGTTGATTTTATAGAAGTTTTGCGCTTCATTCTGTTGAACACCTATTGCATTTATAGTTAAAAAAGCAAGAATTGACAGTAATAAAACTGTAGCAATCAACATACCAGTAATTCCACTAAGAGCAAAGATACCTCTCTCATTTTCGTTCATTTGAGAATTTCCAGCCATATTACTCTCCTAAACTTTGAATATAAGCAGCAACTGCTTTTTCTTGAGTAGCATTTAATCTACCTTTGAATGCTGGCATTTGACCAATTTCACCTTTTTTACCATTTTCTAATACTGCTGAAATTAAATCTGCTGTATAGTTTCTGATATTAGGAGCAACATATGCCATACCTTTTCCATCTGCACCATGACAACCTGCACACACACCAAATGAAGCTGGTTGTTCACCCTTAAACCCACCTGCAACATATGAAGATACATCTTTAATATCTTTTTCATCTGTTAACATCATAGGAGGCATACCACCTGGGTATACTGTTTTAAGGTTATTTGCACCATTTTTAATCACATACTCAACTGAAGATTGTGACATTCTTTTTGTTAAGTTTTGAGCTTTTCCATTAATACCTTCTGCATCAACACCATGACAAGGAGAACATTGTACTAAGAATACAGATTCACCCATTGCAGTTAAAGTATCTTTAGATGGGTTTTCCCATTTTGACTCAAACTTTTTATTAAATTCAATAGTTTCTTCATTCCATTGACCAATTTGTGAGAATCCATTTGTTGGATAACCAATTGTCATGTACCAAAATAACCAAACAATTGTTCCTATAAATGCTAAACCCCAACCTGTAGGAATTGGATTTTTATACTCACCAATACCATCCCATTTTTCTTCTGCTAAATCACCACCAGCAGTATCATTTTTCATTTGATTAATATACTTAAGAGCAACAAATACTGTAATTGTAATAATTGCAACTGCTCCAAGCATTGTTAAACTGTTGATATAATCATCACTATTAAAAGCATCACCTGCAACGAAGTAAGTTCCTGCTAATAAAGCGACGATAAGAATAATTCCACCTATTACCATAGATTTCATACTATTTCTCCTTCTCTTTTTCGTCTAAATTGTTGTTTCTATCTTCAAGAGGTTCAGAGTCAATCGAATCATCGTGTACTAAGTTTGAATATTTTTCAAAATCTCTCTTACCTTTTTTATCCCTTTTATATATAGAATAAGCGTAAGAGTAAAATATAATAAATACTACAAGTAAAAGAAAAAATTTCAAATACCCTTGTAAATCAACTAGTTCTTCATGACTCATAATAACCTCTTATTTTAAAGAATTCAAATACGCAATAAGCGCTACAATCTCAGGAATCTGACCGTTTGCTACGGCATCTTTTACAGCTTGATTTTTCATATCAGCAGCAATAGCTTTCGCT